>CANMAT010000006.1 GCA_947494865.1 Deltaproteobacteria bacterium | reverse complement strand
CGTCGCCCGCGAGCGCCCGCGCCGCGAAGGCCATCGCCGCGCCCACGCAGGCCACCACGGGGAGCGCTGCGGCTACGAGCGCGCCGTACGCCGAGAGCCACAGCACCGGCTGCGAGGGAGCGCCTCCTGCGAGCAGATGCTCTGCAAGACGTGGCATCCCCGAGAGCATCGGACGCGACGCCGCGACGGCCACCGCGCCCACCACAACGAGCGTTCCGAGCGCAGCGCGCGCGCCCCGCGCGTCGCACTTCGACACCGAGCGCAGCGCGGCGAGCTCGCCGAGCGCGAGGGCCGTCACGTGCGCCGCGAGCGCCGCCGCGAAGGAGAACGCGCTCGGGCCGAACGCGAGCGACGCGCTGCGCGCGAGCAGCACCTGCCACGCGGTAGAGGCCACGCCGAGGCACAGGAGCGCGACGAGCACATCGCGCCCGCCCCCAACCACGCCCTCAACCGCCCCGTCACCAGCCGACGCGCGTGAGCGCGACGCGCCGCCCTCCACGCCGACCGCCATCACGGCCACACTCACATACGCGCCCGCCACGCACGCGAGCGTCCACGACACGCCCACCGCGGGGCACAGCACGAAGGTCGTCACCATCGCGGCGGCCGCGGCCCCGAGCGAGCTCGCCGCGCCCGCGACGGCCGTGCCCGCGCCCGCGCCGCGCGAGAGCAGCGCCACGGCGGCCGGGTACGCGCTCCCCGCGAGCGCGCCAGGAACGGCCGTGAGCCCCAGCGCGACCACGAGGCGCGCGAGGTCTCCGCCGTGCTCCGTGCGCTCGCTGAGCGACACGAGCACCCGCGCGACGCCGCCCGTAAACCACGACGGCGCGAGCGCCCCCGCGAGGGCCCACGCGGCGAGGCCCAGGTGCGCCGCCACGAGCACGCGCTGCGGGCTCACGCGCTCGCGGGCGAGAGCGCGCCCGGCCCACCACGCGCCGAAGCCCAGCGCGCCCAGAACGCCCGCGAGGGTGCCCGTCTGCGCGAGCGCCGTGCTGCCGAGAAGGGGTCGAAGCACCCGCGCGCCGAGCGCCTCGCCCGCGAGCGTGGCGCCGCCCGAGAGGGCCATCAACGGAACGAGCGCGCGCGCTGTCAGACGGATTCGCATCGGCGTACAAACGAGCGGGGCGCTACGAACCCTTCCGCACGCGAGGAATCACCGACGAAGGCGCCCGCAGCGCGTCGACCACGGCCTCGACCTGCGGCGCGATGCGCGCTCGCAACGTCGCGTCGCTCTGGGCGAGGCGCGTGAGGTGTTCGAGCACCGCGAGCAGCGTCTTCTGCCTGCGCGACTCGAGCACGGCCTGGCTCACGATCGCCACCACGACCGCCAGCGCGGCGCCCACCGCAAGCAGCATGAGCAGCTTGGGGAGCACGTCGTCGAAGATCACCCGCAGCGCGAGCACGGCGCCGAGCACCACGGCCACACCCGACGCCACCGCGCGCCCCGAGCCCTCGCGCCGGGCGCCCTCGACGGCGCGGCTCACGAGCTCGTCGAGCGCGGGCCCCGCGCGGAGGTCGCCCGTGAGCGACGGCAGCGGCGCCGACAGCGAGCGCCCCAGCAGCGCCGACGGCGTGGCCGGCAACGGAGGCAGCTCCGCCTGCGCGGTCTGCGTGGCCTCGGTGGAGGGCACGTCGTGGGAGGGCGATGCGGTCGTCGTGGGTTCCACCGGCGTCGGCGCGAAGCTACCGCAGCCCCCGGCAAATGGATATGTCACGCTGACCGCTCACCCCCGCGCGACCTCTTTCACCTTGCCGCGCTCGAGCGTCACGCGCACATCGGCCACCCTCGCCGCGAAGGGGTGGTCGTGCGTCACCAGCACCACCACTCTGCCCCGGTCGCGCGCCGCGCGAATGGCCTTGGCGAGGCGCTCCGTTGCGCCTGCATCGAGACCCGTGGTGGGCTCGTCGAAGAGCAGCAGCGACGGGTCGTGCAGCTCGGCCCGCGCCAGCGCGAGGCGCTGCAATTGCCCCCGCGAGAAGGTGCGCGCCGGGCGGTCGGCCAGCTCGGCGAGCCCCACCGCGCGGAGCGACTCGGCGATGCGCGCCTCGGGCTCCACGAGGTCGTGCAGCGTGGCCATGAGGGTGAGCGACTCGCGCGCCGTGAGGTCGGGGTACACCATCGCCTCGTGGCCCACGAGCCCGATGGCCGCGCGCACCTCGTCGCGGTCATCAGGGAGCTCGTAGTCGCCGAAGAACACCCCGCCCGACGTGGGCCGCACCAGCGTCGCGAGCACCAGCAGCAGCGTGCTCTTGCCCGCGCCGTTGCCGCCCTCCACGCTGCACACCTCGCCCGCGCGAAAGGTCAGCGACACCCCCGCGAGCGCGCGCGTGGCGCCGTACACCCGCGTGAGCTTCTCGACTCGAACCTCGCCAAAGCGAACCCTCTCGGTCATCGTCGCGGCGCACCGTATCGCACTTCGCGCGGGCCGCGCACGCCCTTGCGAACACGCTGCGATTGCAGCATAAACAGCGCCCCGATGACCACCACCGTACAATGCATCAAATGCGGCGAAGAGAAGCCCACGCTCGCCGCTCCCCCGTTTCGCGCGGGCACGAAGCTCGCGGACCTCGGCCTCGAGATCCAGCAGAAGATCTGCGCCCCCTGCTACCGCGACTGGATCAACATGTCCGTCAAGCTCGTGAACGAGATGCGGATGGACACCACCGACCCTCGCGGCCAGGAGCTGTGGCTCAAGCAGATGAAGCTCTTCCTCAACCTCGACGGCGCCTCGACCGACCCGTGGTCGCGGCACCTCGACAAGCCCGTGGTGATCGAGACCACCGACGGAGTGCGCGCCCGCGCCACGCTCCTCGGCGCCACGGCCGACGCGCTCACCCTCGCCGACTTCGAAGGCGGCGCCATCCCCGCGGGCTTCGAAGCCAGCAGCGGCGTGCGCGGCTCGGCCACCATCGCGCGCGACGCCGTGAAGACGCTCGAGCCCGCCGCGTGAGCGGGTCTCCCCTCCCGCACCTCACCTTCGCTACACCGCGCAAGCTCCCCAAGGCGTCGACCGTTCCCGGTCGCGTCGCCGTGCTCGACATCGCCTTCGCGGCCGACGGCACGGGCCACAGCTTCGACAAGGTGACGCGCCCCTTCCTCGACGGCCTCGGCGAGCGCCTCGCGGTGTGGGTCGACCACCACGACCACGAGCTCCACGCGCGCTACGCGGGCGATGCGCGCTTCGTGCTGGCCACCAAGGCCGTCCACGGCGCGTGCCCCGAGATGATCACCCCCGCCCTCGTCGCGCGCATCGGTCGCGTCGACAGCGTGGTGTGCCACATCGACCTCGACGGGCTCTACTCCGCGGCCCGCTGGATCCTCGGCGGCAGAGACCCGTACCCCGGCGCCGAGGCCGACGCGCGCGCCGTCGACACCCGCATCGGAGAGCCGTCGCCGCGCGGCGCCGAGCTCGACCGCGCGCTGCGGGTCAAGGGCCGCGACGAGGCCTTCCTCGGCCGCGTGGTGCGCCTGCTCGTAGGCCACGACGACGGCAGCACGGCCGAAGAGGTGCGCTACGCCGCGCGCGAGTACACCGAGGTCGAGCGCAGCACCCGCGCCCTCGCCGACGCGCGCTACGCCCCCCACGGCGACGTGGTGGTCTGCGACGTCTCCGACGTGCCCCCGCGCGACTTCGACAAGACCGACCTGCTCCTCCACGGGCAAACGCGCGCGAAGGTCTCCATCGTGCTCGACGCGCAGAACGTCACGCTCGCCGCGGCCTTCGACTCGGGCATCAACTTCCTCACGCTCCTCGGCGTCTCCGGCGGCATGCCCACGCGCGTCTCGGTGCCCCGCGCGCGTCTCCCTGAGGTGCGCCGCGCCCTCGCCGACGCCCTCCTCTGGCGCGACTGAGACCCTCCCCATGACGCGTCACTTCGAGGCCGTATCGCGGCGCGGTGAGCGCGGATATACTCGGCGCCTCCGTTGATGGCAGAGCGCTTCATCCGGTGCCAGCTCTGTGGCATCCCGCACCCTGCCGACGTGCGCGAGTGCCCCATTCACCGCAAGCCCATCGTGGCCGCGGCCCGCGTCGACGCGCGCCCCTCGTCGCCCCCCTCGCTGCCGCCGCCGTTGCCTTCGCGCGTGGTCACACCGCCGCCGCTCCCCTCGGCGCGCGCGCTGCCGTCTCCCGCGGCCCTCATCGGCAAGCTCCTCGCGGGTCGCTACCGCGTCACCGGCGTCATCGCCGCGGGCGGCATGGGCGTGGTGTACGACGGCCTCCAGGTGGCCCTCGGGCGCCGCGTGGCCATCAAGTGTCTGCACCCGCGCTACGCCACCGACGCGTCGGCCATCGCGCGCTTTCAAAACGAGGCCATGGTGTCGGGCAGCTTCGGGCACCCGCACATCGTCGAGGTGTTCGACCTGGGCTGGCTCGACGACGAGCGCGCGCCCTTCCTCGTGATGGAGCGCCTCGACGGCGAGACCCTCGGGCAGCGCCTCCAGCGCGAGAAGCGCCTCGGTCCCGGCCTCGTGGTCGCCCTCGCGCGGCAGGTGCTCAGCGCCCTCGTGGCCACCCACGCCCGCGGCATTCTTCACCGCGACCTCAAGCCCGACAACGTGTACCTCGTGCCCACCCACGACGGCGGCGCGCGCGCCAAGGTGCTCGACTTCGGCCTCTCGAAGGCCATGGCGCGCGGCGACGCCTCCATGCGCCTCACGCGCTCGGGCATCGTCATGGGCACGCCCTCGTACATGCCCCCGGAGCAGGCCACCGGCGAGCCCGACCTCGACGCCCGCGTCGACCTCTACTCCCTCGGCATGATCCTCTACGAGTGCCTCACGGGGCGCCTCCCCTACACGGCCCGCACGCCCGCGGCCCTCATGATCGAGATCCGCCGCGCGCGCCCGCCCTCCCCGCGGCTGGTGCGCCCCGAGGTGCCCTCCGCCCTCGACGCCGCGGTGATGAAGGCCATCGCGCCGGACCGCGCGCACCGCTTCGGCGACGCGCTCGAGATGCAACGCTGCCTCGCCGCCCTCGCGCACCTCGACGACGACGACGAGCCCACGACCTTCTGCGCGCCCCGCACCGACGCCTCTCCGGTCGCCGAACCCGAGAGCGAGCCCGTGCAGGTCTTCGCGCGCAAGGTCTGAGCTGTTGTAGAGTCCGCGCCCTTCGCATGCGACGAACGACGCCGGGCGTGTTCTCCCCAGCCCCCTCCAGCTCGGTGCTCCCGTGGCCCGTCGAGGTCATCGAGGCCGCGCTCTCGCCGCTGTTCTTGCCCGACCGCCTCGCCCGCTTCGACGCCGTCGCGCGCGCCCGCTTGCAGTCGGTGGTGGTGGTGCTCGAGTCGCTCATCGACCCGCACAACACCGCCGCCGTGCTGCGCACCTCCGATGCGCTCGGCGTCGGCGAGGTGCACCTCATCGAGCACGGCGTACGGCCCCTCATGGCGCAGTCGATCACCAAGGGGTGCGAGCGATGGATCGACCTCTACCTGCACCGCGACTCGGCCCGCTGCGCCGAGGGATTGCGATCGCGGGGCTACGAGGTCTACGCCGCCGACGTGCGCGCCACGGCCACCCTCGACGAGGTCACCGCGCGCCCCCGCGTGGCCCTGGTGTTCGGCAACGAGCGCACGGGCCCCAGCGCCCAGATGCGCGCGGCCTGTCACGGCACCTTTGCCATCCCCATGCGCGGCATGGTCGAGAGCTTCAACGTCTCGGTCGCGGCGGGCATCACGTTGCACACCGTCACCCGCGGACGCCCCGGCGACCTCGGTGAACTCGAGACCCGTGCACTTCGTGCGCGTTACATGCTCGAGAGCGTACGAGAGCCGGGGCTCGTGATCGAGCGGTACCTCCACGAACGACGGTTAGGAACGTAGATGCCCCCCAAGGTCGTTCGCCCCCGCACCGACTCTGCGATGCTCCCGCTCACGCTTGGGGGCACCATCGCCTCGCTCGTGGCGGGGTGGTTCCTCGGCGCGTGGGTCTTCAAGCCGGCGCACACGGGCATCTCCCCCGACGGCGAGGGCTCAGCCCCCGTGGCCATCGAGCCCGCAACGCCCGACGCCTCCGTCGCCCCTACAGTCGCAGCGCCTCCGCCCGACGCGGGTCCACCCGCGATCGTGGTGCCCGTCACGGTCGGCGGCGGGCTCCTCAACGCCTGCGGCGACGGCGAAGAGATGGACCTCCCGGGTCCCCGCTGCGACCCGCCCCCCGGCCTCGAATCGCTCCTCCGTACGCAACTGCAGTCGGTGCTCGGCACCTGCCCCGCCGCCCTCGGCGCAGCGCGCGACCCCTCCAAGGCCCTCTCGCTCGGCCTGCGCGTCGACTTCGCACGCCACCGCGTTGTGTCGCTCCTCGGGCGCAGCTCGTCGGTGCCCGACAAGGTGAGCTACGTGCCTTGCGTCAACAACGCCCGCGCCGCCTTCGAGGCCGTGTGGCGCATCCAGAGCCCGCATCCGCGCTACCAGTACTTCTTCACCGCGCACTTCGGCCCGATGCGGGGCCCCATCCCCGCGCCCGTCCCGCCAGTAGCTCCCTTCGCACGCGGCACACCCGTAGCGCCCGTAGCGCCCGTAGCGCCCGCTACGCCCGCTACGCCCGCTACGCCCGACGCCGATCTCCCCACGGCGGCGCAGCTCCTCCGCATGCCGGCCATGTCACAGACCGTCGTCGCCTGGCGCGCGGCCATCGTGCGAGAGGCGCCGCGTACGGGCGCCATCATCGACAGGGTTCCGCAGAACACCCACATCGAGATCGTCGATCGCCGCGGGAGCTGGTACGCCATCCGGTGGGAGCGCACCCACGTCGGGTGGACCTACCGCGACGCGATCGGTCAGTAGTCGCGCAAGGCTTCGTTCCGCGGAGCGAAGCTCATGGGCACCACGAAATCGACCGCGGCGCCCCGCGCAGCGGGCCACGCGAGCGTTCGCAGGCGCCCGAAGATGCAGTGCCCCACGGGGCGAAAGCCCGGCGGCCCCGAGGCCACCGCGTGCGTGATGCGACCGTCGACGGAGAGGGTGAAGCGCAGCTCGACGCTCCCTCGCAGCCCCCGGGCGCCGCGCAGGGCGTCTTCGTAGCAGCGCCGCATCTCGCCGCCCTCGGCCTGGAGCGTCGCCATCACGGCGCGCGCGTCGACCGCACCCATCACGGCCGCGGTCGGAGCCTCGGCGTCGCGGGTCAACATCGCGCGTACGGCGGCGGACACCTCGCGCCCGGCCACCGTCCACGTCGCATCATGGCGGAGCCCGCCGAAGGGACGCACCCGCGCCTCTTCCATCACGCCCGCGACGCACTGCTGCACCGCCACGCGCGTCGCCGACGAGGCCGTCCCCACCCGCTCGACGAAGAACTCCCCGCGCGTCCCTTCGAAGAAGCCCTCGACGGTGACCCGATCGCCCGCCCCGAGGCATCGCTCGGCCCGCGCGCCCACGGCTTCGAACGCGGCATGCACGGCCGCCCCCGACGGGTGCCTCCGTCGCACGCGCGGAGGCTCGCTCCCCGCGCACGCCAGGAGTATCACCACACCCGCCCCCACCGCGCCCACGCTCCCCAACGGGCGGGCGTAAGCACGCCCCGCCGCGGGCACCGTCACGTCCCCTGCTGAAACACGAACGGCGCAGCCACCGTCGCGGCCCCGCCCGTCGGCGCGGGAAAGCGCAGCGTGCGCAGCGCCTCCTCGATGCAGCGCCCCACGCGGAGCAGGGCCGCATCGCCGCCCGAGGTGGTCTCCGACACGCTCCCATCGGCCTCGACGCGCAGGCGCACGGTGATCTCTCCCCGCAGCGCGGCGTCGTGACCGAGCTCGCGCTCGTAGCACGTTCGCACGGCGTCATTGCGCGTCGCGAGCACACGCCTCGCCGCCTGCGCATCGATGGTCCCGTGCGTGGGCGGACGCATCACCACGTCGGCCCCCGCGTCGCGACGCACGCCCGCATCCCTTCCACGCACGCCCGCATCACGCACGCCCGCATCGCGCGGACGCACCCCCGCGTCGCGCACCGGACGCGGCTGCGCCCACGCCTCCACGCAGCCCACCGCGAGCACCGTCAGCACGAGCGCAGCGCGCATCTAAGTCACCTTCGTAAACGAGAAGCCCTCAGCGCCCACGTCGACGCGCACGGTGTCATCGGGCTTGTATCCGCCGCGGAGCAGCTCTTCCGCCAGGGGGTCTTGAAGCTGCTTGAGAATCACCCGCTTGAGCGGACGCGCCCCGAAGGCGGGCTCGTAGCCCAGGTCGGTAATGAGATCGCGCGCCGGGTCGGTCACCTCGAGCTTCACGCGGCTCTCGGTCAGGAGCCGCCCGAGGCGCTTGAGCTGAATGTCGGCGATGCCACGGAGGGCCGTGCGACTGAGGCGATCGAACACGCACACGTCGTCGATGCGGTTGAGAAACTCGGGGCGAAAGTGCTTCTTCAGCTCGCTCTGCACCTCTTCGCGCAAATCCTCATCCGACACGCCCTCCTCGGCGGCCTCGAGAATGCGGTGCGCGCCCACGTTGCTCGTCATGATGATCACGGTGTTCGAAAAGTTGGCGAGCTGACCGCGGTTGTCGCTCAGCCGACCGTCGTCGAGCACCTGGAGCAAGATGTTGAAGGTGTCTCCGTGGGCCTTCTCGATCTCGTCGAAGAGCACCACGCTGAAGGGCCGTCGGCGAATGGCCTCGGTGAGCATCCCGCCCGACTCCGAGTCCACGTAGCCCGTGGGCGAGCCGATGAGGCGCCACACCGAGCCCTTCTCCATGAACTCGCTCATGTCGAGGCGCACCAGGGCGGCCTCATCGTCGAAGAGAAACTCGGCCAGCGCCTTGGCGAGCTCCGTCTTGCCCACACCCGTCGGGCCAAGAAACAAGAAGCTCCCGATGGGCCTCCCCGGGTCGCGCAGCCCCACGCGGCTCCGTCGCACGGCCTTCGCGATGGCCGCCACTGCGCTATCCTGCCCGACCACCCTCCCGCGCAGGTGATCCTCCATGCGCAGGAGCTTCTCGGTCTCGCTCTCGAGCATCTTGCTCACGGGCACGCCCGTCCACTGCTCGATCACCCGCGCGATGCCCTCTTCGCCCACGTGCATCTTGAGCAGCAGCGGGCCCTGTTCGCCCAACAGCTTCTCGGCCGCGAGCAGCGCCTGCTCGGCCCGCGGAAGATCATCGTTGCTGAGCCGGCTCGCCGCCGAGGTATCCCCCGCGCGAATGGCCTTGTCGCGGTCGCCCCGCAGCACGAGCAGCTTCTCCTTCGCGGCGCGCACGGCGGCGATGGCATCACGCTGCCGATCCCACCGGGGCTTGAGGTCGTTGTAGCGACCGCGCACCTCGACGAGCTCCTTCTCGACCTTCTTGCGCACCTCCACCGAGCTCTCGTCGTCCTCGTCCACGAGCGACCGGTGCTGCGCCTCGAGCGCGCTCATGCGACGCGCGAGCGAGTCGAGCTCCTGCGGCCCGCCGTCGAGCGAGAGCCTGCACTGCGCGGCGGCCTCGTCGAGCAGGTCGATGGCCTTGTCGGGGAGCTCCCTCCCTTGGAGGTACCGCGCCCCGAGCTTCACCGCGGCCACCACCGCTGGATCGGAGATACGCACCCCATGGTGAACCTCGTACCGCTCCACGATGCCGCGGCACATCCCGATGGCCTCGGCCTCGTCGGGCGCATCGATCATGATGGCCGCGAAGAGTCGCGAGAGGGTCTGATCCTTCTCGATGTTCTTCTTGTACTCGGCGGGGGTAATGGTCCCAATGAGCTGCACCTCGCCGCGCTGAAGGGCGGGCTTGAGCAGATCCGCCGGGCCGCTCCCGGGCGAGTTCGAGTTGAAGAGCGTGTGGAGCTCATCGACGAAGAGAATCACCTCGCCGTCGGCGTCGCGCGCCGCCTGGAGCACCGAGCGCAGCCGCTCTTCGAACTCGCCGCGGAGCTTGGCCCCCGCGAGCAACAGGCCCTGATCGAGCTGCATGAGCCGCTTCTTTCGCAGCGGCGCGGGCACGTCACCCTGCGAGAGGCGCGTGGCGAGCGCGTACACAATGGCGCGCTTGCCAACGCCCGCCTCGCCCACGATCACGGGGTTGTTCTTCTGCCGCCGCGCGATCACCTGGAGCAGTCGACGGAGCTCACCGTCGCGGCCCACGATGGGATCGAAGCGATCTTGCGAGGCCGCCGCGATGAGGTCGCGGGTGTAGAGCGCGAGGGGGTCTCCACCAGCACCGCGCGTCGCGCCGCTCGCACCACCGCTCGCACCACCGCTCGCATTGCTACCGCCCGACGGGGCGCTCCCCGACACCTCGGGGGCGATCACCATGTCGGGGAGGGTCTTGAGCGCCTGCCGCACCTTCTGCTCGTCGACGTCGAGCGCGCGGAGCACGGCGCCCGAGAAGCCCGTAGGCTCCGCGAGCAGGGCGATGAGAAGATGGCGCACCCGCACCGGCGACGCCTCGCGGGCGGCCTCGGCCTCGGCGCGCGAGCACAGACCGAGCATGCGCGGAGAGAGGTACGCCACGGCGCCGGGCACCTGGGTAATCTTGCGGAGCACCGCCTCGGTCTCCACAATGAGATCGCCCGCGTCGATGCCCGCGGCCTCGAAGGCCTTCTGGGTCAGAGGGTCGCGATCGAGGAGGCGAAAGAGAAGATGGACGCTCTCGACCTCGGCGTGGCCGCGCTCGTCGGCGAGGCTCTGGGCCCCGGCGATCACGGTGCGGGCGTCTTGTGCGTAGCCTTCGAGTCTCCAGTTACGGGTCGCGCTCATAGGGAGCGGAACGGTACGCAACGGCGCCACGCGCTGCAATCACACAACAGCCCTCAAAGGCCCTCTGCCCGGAGCCTCCGAACGATGTCCCGATAGAAGGCCCGGTGATCGAAGCCGCTCTCGAGGTTGGGAATAAGATGCGCGATCTGCCCCACCTCATCGAAGTGATCGGCGGGCACGCAGCCCATAAAGCGTCCCCACCGCGCCGAGGCGACCTCGACCATCCCATCGTTCACGTGCAGTGCGGGGTTGCCCTGCTCGAGAAAGTTCACAAAGGGCAGCAGCACGAGGAGCGTGTTGTCGAGCGCCGAAGGATCGTTGGCGATCACCGCGTCACCGCACTGCTCACGCCCCGCGCGCCGGTTCGAGCGCCCCGCGTACGACCAGTAGGCGACCCGCGCGTCGTCGGGGTTGGCGCGATTGAAGGCATCGGCGTTGCGCTCGCTCAGGGCCTCGAGGGCCGCGCGCAGATCGGCCCGAGAGCGGGCTTCGTTGTAGGTAAACCCGAGCACCGTCGCGACGGCGTTCAAGAACCCGACGCTCACCCCCGGAACGCTGCCCCCGATGGCGTCGGCCACGCGGGTCCCCCGATGCGGTGTAGCCACGGAGACCACCGCAGCCACCCGGTCGCCGTAGCCAAGCGTCGAGACGAGGTAACGGGCGTCGAGGCCACCCTGCGAGTGGGCGATGAGAATCACCTTCGCGGCGCCGGTCTGTCGCAACACCTGATCGACGAAGCGCGCGAGCATGGGGGCCCGCTCGGCCGACGAGGCGAAGGGGGCCACGGCGCTTTCGAACACCACGTTGCCCCGCGAGCGCAGATCGTCGGCGATGCGAAAGTAGTAGTTCACCGGGCCAATGTCGCGAAAGCCTGCGAAGCCGTGCACGAGCACGAGAGGATGGGGCGCCCCCCTCCCAGCATCACCCGCGTCGCGCGAGCCCGTGTCGGAAGAGGCCACGTCGAGCGGGGGCACATCGGAGACGGCCGGTCGGTCTTCGACGTCGTCGAGGGCAACGTCGCCCGTGGCGAGGTCGAGTGAGAAGGTCGCGTCTTCAACCATGACATCGGGCGATGCGTCGAGAATCTCGCCGGGGTTCACGGTGCCGGCCGACTCGCTCCCGCACGCGGCGAGCACGAGTGCCAGAGCGACAGGGAGCAGCCGTCGAAGCGAAGAGGCGCCGCGCATGAAGGCGATCTTCTCGCATTCTCGGGGCTTCGAAGCCCCTCCGAAGAGTTATTCTTCGCACCCCCTATGGACACGACGCTCAAACACACACCCCTCTACGAAGAACACATCAAGCTCAAGGCCCGCATGGTGCCCTTCACGGGCTACGCGCTGCCGGTGCAGTACACGGGCATCGTCGACGAGCACAACGCCGTGCGCAAGGCCGTCGGGCTCTTCGATGTGTCGCACATGGGCGAGCTCGTGGTGAGCGGCGTCGAGGCCCTCGCGGCGGTCGACCGCCTGGTCACCAACGACATCCGCAGCCTGCAAGACGGCCAGTCGCGCTACACCGTGTGCTGCAACGAGCAAGGCACGGCCCTCGACGACCTGATCATCTATCGGGTGTCGGCCACGAAGGTGCTCATCGTCTGCAACGCGTCGAACCGCGAGAAGATCGTGGGGCACTTCACGCGCTCGATCGGCGACACGGCCACGGTGGAAGACGTCTCCGACGACACGGCCCTCATCGCCGTGCAGGGTCCCCGCGCGATGGAGCTGCTCACGGCCGCCGGGGTCGACGCGAGCGTCACGAGCATGCCGGCGTTTCATTTCGCCGATGCGACGCTCCTCGGGGTGGCGGTCACGTTCTCGCGCACGGGCTACACCGGCGAAGACGGCGTCGAGATCTTCTGCCCCAACGCCGAGGCGGCTCGCATCTGGCGTACGCTCCTCGAGCTCGGGGCGCCGATGGGCGCGAAGCCCGCGGGCCTCGGCGCGCGCAACACGCTGCGCCTCGAGTGCAAGATGGCCCTCTACGGCAACGACATCGACGAGAGCACCAACCCTCTCGAGGCGGGCCTCGCCTGGACGGTCAAGCTCGACAAGGGCGACTTCGTGGGCCGCGACGCCCTCCTCGCGGTGAAGACCGCCGGGCTCACGCGCAAACTCGTAGGCTTCGAGGTCACCGACCGCGCCATCGCGCGCGACCATTGGGACGTGCTCGACGCCGATGGCGCCAGGGTGGGCTACGTCACCAGCGGCTCTCCGTCTCCCACGCTGGGCAAGAACATCGGCCTCGCCTACGTGCCCGAGGCGCTGAGCGCGCTGGGCACCGCCATCACGGTGCGCGACCCTGAGCGCGGCCGCACGGCCCCTGCCGTGATCGTGAAGACGCCCTTCTACAAGCGCGCGAAGTAGCCCCTCGGGGCTACACCGCTCCGCTTCTCGCTCCCTCCGTCAGACCAGGGTCACCCAGCCCGTTCGCAGCGACAGGTACACCACCGCCGCCGAGAAGGTGAGCGCGTCGATGCGATCGAGAATCCCGCCGTGACCGGGGAGCAACCCCCCCGAGTCTTTGACCCCCGCGCTGCGCTTCAGCACTGACTCGCAGAGGTCGCCGAGCTGCCCTACCGAGCCCGCTACGAGCGCGAGGGGAACACCCTCCGTGAGCGAGAGTGATGGGAGGTACACATAGTGAGCGAAGACCACCCCGAGCACCGAGCCGATGAGGCCGCCGAGCGAGCCCGACCAGGTCTTGTTGGGAGAGACCGCGGGGTACAGCTTGGGGCCACCGAAGACCTTGCCGAAGGCCATCGCGCCGGTGTCGCCGAACCAGGCGATCATGAGGGTGAGCACCACGAGGCCGGCGCCCTGTGAGCGCGAGCCGAGGTCGTGCATCGCGGCGATGGTGGCCATGAGGCCGCCCACATAGAGGGGTGCGAGCACGAGGGCGCCCGTCTCGATGAAGGCTGTCGGGATGCGCGCGGGGCGCACGAGCGAGAAGAGCAGCGCGAGAGGAACGAGGCCCACACAGGCGAGGGTGAACCACCCCGCGTGGTCCTGACCGAAGCGGGTGTACCAGGCAACAAGGCAGAACATCACCGAGAGGAGCACCCCGCGGCCGCCCCCGAGGGGGTCGTTGCCGTGAGAGAGGGTGAGAAACTCCCATGTGGCGACGAGGACCACGAGGGCAATAAATGCTGTGAAGGTCCAGAGAGGGGTGATGTAGAGCAGCGGAAGAATGATCGGCAGAAAGACGAGGCCGGTCACGATCCGTCGGACGATGTTGGACATTGGATGGTGCGGTGTCAGGTCGCGGTGGGTTCGGCGGGCTCCGTGATACGACCGAAGGGTCTCACGAAGGGGACCAAACCAAAACGGCGTTGACGCCCCTGGTATGAAGCAACCGCTTCGTAGAGGTCGTCTGCGGTGAAGTCGGGCCAGAGGCAGCGCGTAAAGTGCAACTCGGCATAGGCTGCACCCCAGAGCAGAAAGTTCGAGATGCGCAGCTCGCCTCCGGTGCGAATCACCAGGTCGGGGTCGCCGAGCGACACCGACGGGATCAGCGGCCTGAACGACGCCTCGGTGATGTCTTCAGGGCGGAGGGTGCCGTCGCGCACCTGGGTGGCGAGGGCCCGGGCGGCCTCGGCGATCTCTTCGCGGCCGCCGTACGAGAGCGCGAGCGAGAGCACCATGCGGTGGTTGTGCGCCGATCGGGCCGACAGCTCGTCGAGGGCTTCGCGCACGTGGGAGGGCAGTTTGCGGGTGTTACCCACCGCGCGCAGATGAATACCGTTGCCGAGAATCTCATCGCGCTCTGAAACGAGAAACTCTTGCAAGAGGAGCATCAGGGCGTCGACCTCGTCGTCGGGTCTCCCCCAGTTCTGCTCCGAGAAGGCATAGAGGGTAAGCTGTTCGATGCCGAGGCGACGGGCGATGCGCACGATGCGACGCACGGCGTGGCTGCCCGCACGGTGCCCTGCGGTGCGGGGGCGCCCTCGAAGTTCGGCCCATCGGCCGTTGCCGTCCATCACGATGCCCACGTGACGGGGGAGGTTGCGTGCGTCGATCAGCGTCATGGGGTGTGGGCTCTCTATCGCCCATTTGAGCGAACGCGCCAATGGGTCTCCAGGGTGGTCGGCTTTCGTTGCTCGGTGAACGGACCAGACTTAGGTTCGACCGGCAAACATGGCTGACAAGGATTATTACGAACTGCTGGGGGTCGCGCGTGGCTCCGACGCGGATGCCATCAAGAAGGCGTATCGCACGCTCGCGCTCAAGTACCACCCCGACCGAAACCCTGGTGACAAGAAGGCCGAAGAGACCTTCAAGGCGATCAACTCGGCCTACGATGTTCTCAGCGATCCGAAGAAGCGGTCGCTCTACGATGAGTTCGGTGAGGTCGCGCTGCGGGAGGGCTTCAACGCAGATCAGTTTCGCCAGTATCAGAGCGCGGGCGGGGCTGGCGGCGCCGTGAATTTCGAAGACCTCTTCGGTGGCGCTGGGGGGGCGCGTGGTGGCGGGCCGGGCGCTGACTATGGCTCCCTCTTCGAGCAGTTCTTCGGCGGCGGGGCCGCGAGGGCCGGTGCGGGAGGAGGTCGACGCCCCCAGCGCCCGAGGGCTCCCGCCAAGGGACACGACCTCGAGGGAGAGATCTCGATTGATCTCCCGACGGCGGTTCGTGGCGGCGACGTCGGGCTCAATGTGAGCGGCACTTCAATTACGGTGAAGATCCCTGCGGGCACCCGCGACGGCCACAAGTTGCGCCTCAGCGGAAAGGGCGTTCCCGCCCCGGGGGGCCTCCCTGGCGACCTGATTCTCACCGTGAAGGTGCTCGAGCACGCCGCCTTCTGGATGCTGGGCGATGATCTTCACATGCGCGTCCCTGTGAGTTTCGTCGAGGCCTGGAGGGGTGCGAAGGTGAAGGTGCCCACCCCCCAGGGCGAGATCACCGTGCGAGTCCCACCCAACACCAATTCGGGCGCGCGCCTCCGCCTCCGCGGCAAGGGTGTTCCCGGTGACGATCACCGTGAGCCTACCGACCTCATCGCTCACATCGAGGTGGTTCTTCCCCCTGCCGATTCGAAGCTCGATGAGGTGATCGCGGCTCTCGAAGTCGCCTATCGCACCGATCCGAGGGGCGAACTCAAGTTCTGATCTCCGTCCTTGTCGGCGGTTTCACGCTGTGCGCTCCGCGGGTGTATCCATCGGGCGTGTTGCACGTGAAACATCTCGCGCTCGCCTCGCTTTGCGTTTCTCTCGCCCTCTCCTGCGAGAAGGCGCCCCCGCCCACACCCAGCCACGCTCCGATCACAGAAGTACCCCCGAGCCACGATACGGCACCATCCCCCGTGTACGATGCCGCGGCACATCGGCCTGCACTCCGCGACGCTGCTCGGCCCACCATCGTAGACCGCGTCGACTGGTCCGAGGCCTATTCCTCGGCGCCTCTGGACGATGCACGCGTGGTCGCGCTGCAGTTTCTCGCGCAGGCCGAGCGCCCTGAGGTCGCCGACCATGCTGCGTTTGTGCTTGGCCGACGCCTCTCGGTCGAGCGCATCACGTCGGTGCTCAGCGTTCTTCCTACGCGCCTGCACCCGATGTTTGCGCGTGGAGCGTGCGGTCGAAGCGCGGCGCAGCAGCCGCCCTCGTTGCCTCCGACGATCTCCGCGGCCCTCGCTCAGCCCCACCCCGATGTAGCTATCGCGACGTGGGTGTTTCGTTCTCGGCGCCCCGTGCAGAACGTGGGCCCCAACGCAATGCGTACGCTCATGGCGAGCCCACGCTTCGACGATCAACTCGTGGCAGCACGACTTCTCGTGTCGCCCACCCTCGAGGCGCCCTTCGATCTGGTGGAGTACATGCTGCCCATCCCGATGGCGACCGCGTTTCGCTCCATCGCGCTTCGGGCTTCTACCATCGCATCGACGTGGCACCGCTGGATCGACACCGTTGCGCTCCGCGTTCGATCGAACCCACGTGCCTGGGGAAATACCTGGATCGCCCTCACCGAGAGCGTGCCGAAGACCGACCCCGAGGTGCGCTCGGCGTTGATCGCAGCCCTCAGCAGCATGAGGCAGGTGTCGACGGGCGATGCAGGGGTCGACGCTGCGTTTCGCTGCGCCAACGCGGTGCTCGCCGATACCCTCGCGGGTGCCATCGTCGCCATTCCCGCGTGTGCCGATGAGTCCAATCGTTGGCGCTCGCTCGTGGCCCTGGTTCGCTACGTCAAGGAGCGTCCCACCGACACACAGCGCGCTGGGATCCTCACGCAGGTGCTCCGCGATGCTTCGGGTGATCTTCGCGTTCTCGAGGCGGTGCCCGAGGCCGCGGTCGAGCTCCCGCCGGGCGTCGCACGTCCTATTCTTGAGAGCGTCGCGGCGAGTCGTGACCCTGGTGTTCTGGCGGCGTTGCTCGAAGCCCTCGCGTTGCACGTGCAACACGCGCGAACGCTCCCTTCGTCGCTTCGCGAACAACTCGTGCGAGCTCCCTTCGGCCTCGACGAGGCTCAATCACTCGAAGCCCGACAGCAAGCGCTGGCCCTGGCGCGGGCGCTCAACCTCCCGGCACCTCCCGGCGTGAGCATCGTGAGGGCGATGCAGACGGCGATGCAACCCGATGCCTCGGTGACACCGGCTCGCTCGCCCCATGAGTCCAACACGTTCGTCGGCAAGCTGGTAGTCAACACTCGGGCGGGACGCGTAGTGATTGCCATCACCGAGAACGCCGCGCCCGAGGCTGCGAGGGTGGTGGTCGAAGCCGCGCAGGGCGGTCGGTACAACGGAACGACCTTTCACCGGGTGGTGCCTGGCTTCGTCGCTCAAGGTGGCGACCCTCGTGGCGACGGTTACGGCGGCACCAACAACATCGTGCCGACCGAGCTCTCTGGAATGCGCTTCGACCGCGGCGCCGTCGGCATCGCCCTCGCGGGGCTCGACACGGGCGGGATGCAATTCTTCGTAATGACCGCTGACGCCCCACACCTCGACGCGCGCTACCCCTGGATCGGGCGCGTGGTCGAGGGAATGGAGGTCGTCGATGAGTTGATGGCGGGAGATGTGATCGAGCGCGTTGAGTTTATCGCGCGCTGAACCGAGAACCTACTTCGCGCGGGGCGGATCCATCGGCGAGTCGTACGCCGCGATGCCCGTCACCGACTGGCCCAGCACGAGGGTGTGAATGTCGTGCGTGCCCTCGTAGGTGATCACCGTCTCGAGGTTGAGCAGGTGACGCGAGATCGGATAGTCGTAGGTGATGCCATTGCCGCCGAGAATGTCGCGGCACTTGCGCGCAGTCTCGAGGGCCATATGCACGTTGTTGCGCTTGGCCAGCGACACCTGGTCGGGTCGCATCTGCTTCGCCTCTTTGAGCTTGCCCAGGCGCCACGCCACGAGCTGGGCCTTGGTAATCTCGGTGAGCATGTCGGCGAACTTCGCCTGCACGAGCTGGTAGCCCGCGATGGGCCGTGAAAACTGCACGCGGTTCTTGGCGTAGTCGACGGCACACTCGAAGCATGCCTCGGCCGCGCCGATAACCCCCCAGGCGATGCCAAAACGCGCCTGCGTCAGGCAGCTCAGGGGCCCCTTGATGCCTTGAACGCCCGGCATGAGGGCGCTCTCGGGGACATCGACGTCTTCGAGAATGAGCTCGCTCGTGACAGAGGCGCGAAGCGAGAATTTGCGCTCGATCTTGAGGGCCGTGAAGCCCGGCGTGTTGGTAGGCACCACGAAGCCGCGGATCACGCCGTCGAGCTTGGCCCACACGATGGCCACGTCGGCGAGGTTGCCGTTGGTGATCCAACGCTTGGTGCCGTTAAGGCGGAAGCCCGTGGCCGTGCGCTCGGCGCGAGTGATCATGCCGCCAGGGTTCGACCCGTAGTCGGGCTCCGTGAGGCCGAAGCAGCCGACGGCCTCGCCCGAGGCGAGCTTCGGGAGCCACGTCGTGCGGTGCTCTTCGGAGCCGAAGGCGTAGATGGGGTACATCACCAGCGCGCCCTGCACCGAGCAGAACGAGCGAATGCCCGAGTCGGCGCGCTCGAGCTCCTTCATCACGAGGCCGTAGGCGATGTCGCCCATACCGGCGCAGCCATACTTCTCGGGCAACGTAGCTCCGAGAACGCCCAGCTTGCCGAACTCGGGGATCAGCTCGGTGGGGAAGGTACCCTCTTCGTAGTGCTTCGAAATGCCCGGGAGCACCCGTGCATCTACGAACGCGCGCACGTTGTCGCGCACCATCCGCTCCTCTTCGGTAAGGAGCGAGTCGATGTCATAGAAGTCGACGGCCATGGAATCTCCTCGCATGCGACACTCGTCTAGAGTGCCGCGTCGCGAGAGAATCAATATCGGCCCGATGCCCCGCGCTGCAAGGCTCTAGAAGCCTTTCGTGCGCGGAACAAATACGAAAGGCCACCCTCGGTGAAGAGAGTGGCCTTCCGTATTCTTTGTGGAGCTGAAGGGGATCGAACCCTCGGCCTCTAGAGTGCGATTCTAGCGCTCTCCCAGCTGAGCTACAGCCCCGCAGAGGGACGCGGAATAAACCACGCCACGGGCACCCCGTCAAGATTCTTTTTTCATGCATCACGTCGATTCTGACGCTCCCCGTGCCCGCCGCACCCCACTCGCGCTTGAAAACCTTTTATTTTCAATTACTTACAATACAGACCATTGCGGTTTTTGCGCGAAACAGACATAGCTCTCGAGCATGGCGCTTGTGCGGGACGCACGAATGTGGCATCCGCGCCCGCTCACCGAGTTTGTTGCGGGCCCCCACCGCACCCCTATGAGGAGCAGACCCCTTCATGGCGAGCCGCGAAACGATCGACGAGAAGCTCAAGACGCTTGAAGACCTGCTGGCCGTGCAGGACGAGCGCGTCCTGGCCAAATTCCAGGAGCAGGTTGATATGTCGTGGATCTATCACGACACGGCCCTCGAGGGCTCGGTGCTCTCGTATCACGAGCTCAAGAGCGCGATCGACAAGGACGTCGTGTCGGACGTCTCGCTCATTCCTACCTACGACGAGATCCGCGCCCACAAGGCCGCGATCGACTTCGTGCGAGAGACCGCCGGGGCGCGCAAGAAGGTGCCGGTCACGCTCGAGATCTTGAAGAAACTCCAGGAGATCGTGTCGCCCGACGACCCCGAGGTGAGAGACGGCACGTACCGCAAGGAGACGCCCGTTCACCGCCTGTATTTTCACGACATTCTCGCCCCCGAGAAGATCGCCGGCGAGGTGAAGAAGCTCGGCGAGCGGCTCGCCGACCCCGAGACCAAGAAGCTCTCGGCGCTCCGCATGGCTTCGAAGCTCCACTTCAAGCTCATGCAGATCTTCCCCTACACGCGCCACACGGGGAAGCTGGCGCGCCTCGGGATGAACCTCGTGCTCCTGCGCTCGGGGTACCCCCCCGCGATCGTCCACTCGACCGAGCGGCAGCGCTACTACGAGGCCCTCCGCGGTCCGAGCCTCGCGCTGCACAACCTCATGCTCGACTCGCTCGAGAACTCCATCGACAGCGCCATCAAGCTGTTCTCCGAAGCCAACAGCGGCCGCCGCGCCCTCGCCTGACACCGCCGCGCCCCCCGCGCGGAGTCCAATCCCGCCCCCTCAGCCCAGCTTCTCGAAGAGCCTCCGGGGCACGGCCTTGCCTGTGAGCGCGAGGCGCTGCGTGCCCTGCTCGATCACCACGGCCACGGTCTCCATCGCGCGAAACACCGCGTAGCGACCGACGCCCTCCCACCGGCGCTCGACCTCGCCCGCGGGCGCGATCGCGCACGCGCCCTGCTCTACCGGGCGCAGCACCATGCCCTCGAACGGCACCTCGACGCCGGGCCAGCCCATCGCCGCCAGCCTCTCGTTCGTGCGCAACACGTAGAGCGACTCGCCCTCGCGCGGAAAGGCCAGCCAGCGCTCCTTGCCCTTCTCGGGCGCCGAGCACACCCGCATCGCAGCGCTGCCCTCGCGCATCAGCGCGAGCTCGCCCGCGAGCCCGGACTCGTCGCCCATGTGCAACAGCACGTCGCCCACGCGGTGCTCGCCCGCGGCCGCGTTGGCCCGCGACTCCTTGCGCGCCGCCACGCGCTCGGCCTCGACGCGCTCGCCCTTCGCGCCGCGTCGTCGCCGCCGCCAGCGCGCCACCGCCGCCGCGCCGCCCGCGCCCATCGCCGCCAGCAGTCCGATCGTGATCGGGTCCATTACGCTCCCCCCAGCGCCACGTGCAGCGCGCGCGCGTTGTCGGTCACGCGCCCTTCGTCGACCAGCAGACCCGAGATCACCGCGCCCGCCGTAGCGCCCGCGGCGCGCACCGACGGCGCCCGCTCGAGGGTGATGCCCCCGATGGCCACCACCGGACGCCCCGCGCGCGCGCACCGCGCGGCCATCGCGCGCAGCGCCTCGAGGCCCGTGACGGGCGCGTGGTCGGGCTTCGACCCGGTGACAAACACAGGCCCGAAGGCCACGTAGTCGGCCTCGCTCGCCAGCGCGTCGGAGACGTCTTCGTCGCCGTGTGTCGACGTGCCCACCGCGAGCCCCGGCGCGAAGCGTCGCACCTCACGCACGGGCAGGTCGCCGG
>CANMAT010000005.1 GCA_947494865.1 Deltaproteobacteria bacterium | reverse complement strand
GCACCCCCATCGCGCAGGGGAGCACCACGGGGATCGGTCCGATCATCAATCCTCCGATCTATCGTCGCCCGCGCGAGGCGCCCGTCCGGCAGATTCCTGCGCCGCCCGCTGCGCGCTGAAACACGCTGCTGCAGGCGACCAACGGTTGATGCTCACCCATCACCGACCATTCGATCGTCGTCCCCCTTCTCTTCGAGGGCTCCGTCGGCGATGATCGCGCCATCATGACAAACCCTGATGGCGATGCGGTCGAGGTCCTCGTCGTCGAAGACGATGATTTGGTGATGAATGTGATCGAGCGCACGCTTCGCCACGCGGGATACGTGGTGAACCGCGCGGCCAACGCGACTGAGGGTCTCGCAGCGTTCGGCGCCAACGCGTCAACGCTGCGGGCGGTGTACCTCGACCTGTCGCTCCCCGACCTGCCAGGCGCCGAGGTGCTCTCGCGCCTGCGCGCGAGCGCCCCGACGATGCCCGTGGTGCTCTCGTCGGGCTTCGACCCGCGCGGCATCAGCAACGCCACGCTGGCCTCGGCGACGGTGTTTCTTCAGAAGCCCTTTCGCGGGGGCGAGCTCCTCGACGCCATGCGCAAGGCGATCGGCCACTGAGCGCAGCCCGACTACGATAGCCCGTACTCTTCGAGCTTGTTGTAGAGCGTGCGGCGGCTCACCCCGAGAATGCGAGCCGCCACCGTGCGGTTGTCGTTGGCCCGCTGGAGCGCAGTGATCAGCGCCTCGCGCTCGGTCTCGCGCCGCTGTTCGTCGAGGGTCTTGCGAGCGCCGTTGGCGCCTGGGGGCACCGAGGGCGCAGGCGGCGGCGTCGACGCCGCGACGGCAGGCGCCGAGGGCCGCGACGAAGTCTCGAACGCCGGGTGTCTCGCGAGCTCCCGCTCGACGTCGGCGCGCGTGAGGCGCGACGCGGGCGAGAGCACCACGAGGCGCTCGATGAAGTTCTGGAGCTGTCGCACGTTGCCGCGCCACGGCTGCTCGCGGAGCGCCGCGAGCGCGTCGGCGTCGAGGCTCGCGTCGACGCGACCGTTCGCGGCACCGAGCGCCACGCAGAAGTGCTGCGCCAGCGCGTCGATGTCGTCCAGTCGGGCGCGCAGCGGGGGCATCCACGCGGGCACCACGTTCAGGCGGTAGAAGAGGTCTTCGCGAAACTCGCCGCGGGCGACCAGGTCTTCGAGCGGGCGGTGCGTGGCGGCGACGAAGCGCACGTCGGCCTTCAGCGTCTGCGTGCCTCCGAGGCGTTCGAACTCTTTCTCCTGAAGCACGCGGAGCAGCTTTACCTGCATCGTGGGTGTGAGCTCGCCGATCTCGTCGAGAAAGAGGGTGCCACCCTGCGCGAGCTCGACGCGCCCGGGCTTGCGCACCGTGGCGCCCGTGAAGGCGCCCTTCTCGTAACCGAAGAGCTCGCTCTCGAGCAGGGCGTCGGGGAGGGCGGCGCAGTGCAGCGCCACGAAGGGGCCCGCGCGCCGCGGAGACGACGCGTGGACGAAGCGCGCCGCGAGCTCCTTGCCCGTTCCTGACTCGCCGCGGATGAGCACCGTGGCGTTGCCCTGCGCGGCGCGACGCAAGAGGTCGCGCACCTCGCGCATCGGCGCGGAGGTGCCCACGAAGCCGCCTGGCGAGGGTACCTCGACGGGAGGCGGCGCCTCGGACGACGACGCGGCCACCGACGCGAGCGCCTTGCGAATCGTGAAGAGGATCTGCGCGCGCTCGAAGGGCTTCGTCACGAAGTCCGCGGCGCCCTTCTTCATCGCCTCGACGGCCACGTCGACGGTGCCGTGCGCCGTCATCATGATCACCGGAATGTCGGGCCAACGCGCGCGGACGTGCTGCAGCAGCTCCATGCCGCTCATGCCCACCATGCGCAGGTCGGTCACGATCACGTCGATCGCCTCGCGCGCGAGCACCTCGAGGGCGAGCTCGCCCGAGGTCACATGCTTCGCGTTGATGCCGTCCTGGCGCACGAGCGCGTGAAGCACGCGACCGACCGAGGTGTCGTCGTCGACGATGAGAATCGTTCCTGCCGAAGGGGGCGTCGTCATGGTTCGTCGCCCGCGCTCGCGCAGGCGGCGCCGATGCTAACCCAATCGCCCCCGCGCGTAGAGCTTCTGCGCAACGCGCCCAATCCTGGCGAACACCCCACGCTCGGCGTCGCCGCCCCACCGATCGCACGCCCCCCCGACGACGTGTGCTCCGATGAGGCGGCGACCTCCGTGCGACCTCCCCTGGATGCGCCCCCCTGCAGAGATCCCGCGCGCCACTCCCCCGCCGGTGGCGTCGCGCTGACCTCCTCTTGGCATCACGCGGTGATCGCGACGCGCAACACCCGCTCAGCTCGACACGCTCGCTCCCCGAACGATGTGCCTTCGCCCCGCGGCGGTTGTTACGGTCTTCGGCGTGTCGGATCTTCTTTCCCTATCAGATGTAGAACGCTTCCGACATCGCGCGCGGCGCCCAGCGAGCGCCGTGTCGTGGAGGCCATTGCAGCGCGCATGCCACGGAAACAATCCGGCCCTGGCCGCGCACATTCCCCTCGCAAAGGCCCCGGCGCATCTCGACGGCACCGGGCACATTGTATAGCCGACTGCACACTGTGTAGCTCCGCCGTAAAGCTGACTTTACAACTCGCGCCCGGCGGTGCGCACCCGCGAGGCATCACCTCGCTGCGGCAGCGAACCGCGGGTTGACCGGGTGGCGTGCTCCGTTCGACCCTATCGCGCGATGAACGCCACGACCCGACGAGAGATTGCGAGTGCGGCCGACCGCTGTCTCCGCGCGGGGGACACCCGCGGCGCCCTCGAGCGTCTGGTGGCCCTGGTGCGATCGGCGCCGCACGATTTCGACGCGCGGCTGCGTATCGCCGACGGGCTCCTCGCAGCGGGCCAGACGCGCGCTGCCGTCGACGCCTACACCGCCGTCGCGCGCGAGACGGCCGCGGCAGGGCGACCGCTCAAGACCGCCGTGGCGATCAAGGTGCTCGGCGCGCTCGACCCGGCTGCGAACGAGGCCTTCGCGGCCCTCGCAGATCGGTACGCGCAGGGGGCGCCGACGCTGGGGCGCGCCGTGCGACTGGGCCTCCCCGACCCCGAGGCCGCGGTGCCGCGCGGCGCGTGGCTCCCGAGCGACCTCGACGAGAAGACGCTCCTCGCGTCGGCGCTCGCGGTGGCGACCTCACGCGAGGGGCTGCCGGTGTACCCGCCCACGGTGGCGCCGATCCCGCTGCTGTCAGAGCTGCCGCGCGACGCGTTCGCGCGGGTGCTGCGCGCCGTCGACCTCGTGCGAGTGCCCGAAGGGGCCGTGATCCTCCGCGAGGGAGAGCCCGCGGAGGCGTTCTTCATGCTCGCGCGCGGCACCGTCGAGGTGGCCCGCGACGACGGTCGCACGGTGCTCGCGCGGCCCGGCGAGTCGTCGGTGCTCGGCGAGATGGCCCTGGTCTCGAGCGCGCCGCGCATGGCCACCGTGACGGCCACGAGCGACTGCGACCTCCTCGTGTTCGGCCGCGCCGCGCTCGCGTCGTTGGGCGGCGAACTCGCAGTCGTGGCCGCCGCGCTCGAGCGCTTCGTGCAGCAGCGCCTCGTGGCCAACCTGCTCGCCACGCACGCGCTCTTCAAGCCCTTCGACGACGCGCAGCGGCACGCGCTCGCCGACCGCTTCGAAACCCTGCGATGCCCCGCGGGCACCACCCTCATTCGACAAGGCGAGGCGGGCCGCGGGCTCTATGTGCTTCTCCTCGGCGAGGTGCGCGTCGCCGCCGAGGGGGAGATCGGCGAGGTCGAGGTCGCGCGCCTCGGCGGGGCCGACGTGTTCGGCGAGATCTCGCTCCTGCGCAACGCCGCCACGACCGCAACGGTGACCGCCACGCGCGACTGCACCGCGCTCTTCCTCGCGCGCGAGCTCTTCGAACGGCTCGTGGCGGGCGTGCCCGCGCTGCGCGCGTACTTCGAGAACCTCGCCGAGCTGCGCGCCATCGACACCTCGCTGGCCCTCACGAGCTCCGAAGAGGTCGAGGTGCTCATTTGATGCGTCGCGAGTCGTGATAGGGTCCGCGCCCGCTCCGATGGCTCGCACCGCGCTCGCACTCTCGCTCGCTCTATGGGTCTCGATCGTGGGGTGTAGCGGCACGCGCGAGGCCGGCTGCGACGAGCCCGACCGCTCCTGCGATCTGCCTCCGCGCCGGCTGGGAGATCTCACCGTTCGCACCTTGCGCGCGCGCAACCCGCGCCTCGCCGAGGGGGCAGGGGTCAACCTCCGCGCGCTGCGCGTCACGGCGATCGACGCGTACGACGAGACGCGGTCGGGGCGCGTCGGCACCCTCTGGGCGCAAGAGGTCTCCGCCGCCGGCGACGCCACCGACCGCTTCGCCCCGTGCCCGCTCCTGCCCGGCGCGGGCGGGCGCGTGTGCGCCATCTCGATGTTCTCTCCGTCGTTCTCGCCCACGGGCTACCGACCCGCCGTGGGCGACCTCGTCGACGTCACCGGCGGGGCCTACAACGAGTTCACGTGCGCCACGTGCGGCGCGCCCTTCGCCGAGGGCAACTTCCTCCCGCAGGTGGCCTCGGCCGTGCTGGTGCGCGCGGGCGTCGCGCCCCCGGTCGAGCCCGTCGCCGTCACCCTCGACGAGATCCTCGCGCACTACCGCGCGCTCATGGGCGTGCTCGTCACCGTTGAGAACGTCACCGCCGCCACCGACCCCGACGCGCGCTTCGGCGAGATGATCATCGCGGGCCCCGCGCGCACGGGGCTCTCGCTCGCGCCGCAGCTCACGCCCATTCCCGGTGCGCGCGCGGGCACCCGCTGGGATCGCGTCACGGGCGTCGTGACGTACTTCTACAACCCCAAGCTCCTGCCGCGCTCCCCTGGTGATCTCATCGGGCAGCGCTAGAGAAGCGCCACCTACGATGCTCACCGCACTGCTCTCCAACACGGCGCGCGCCGCGCTCCTCCCGTTCACGCTCCTCCGCCGTCGCAGCCTCGTGCCCCGCGGCGCCTGGGTCGAGCTCGCCCTCGAGGGCTCGATCACCGAGATAGAGCGCCCGCGGCCGCGCTTTCGCTCGCCCCGCGAGATCGTGCTCGGCGCCTCGTCGGTGTCGCGCCCGCACACGACCGTGGCCGTCGTGCGCGAACTCTTCGACGCGGTCGCGGCCGACGCCGACGTCGAGGGCGTGATCCTGCGGGTGCGCGCCCTCGAGTGCGGCTGGGCCGTCGCCACGAGCGTCCGCGACGCCATCGCCGCCCTGCGCGCCGCGGGCAAGCGCGTGGTGGCCTATCTCCCCGAGGGGGCCGCGACGCGCGAGTACTTCGTGGCCGCCGCGGCCGATCGCCTGGTCGCCACGGCCCAGGCTACCATCGCGCCCCTCGGCGTGGCGGCGGGGATCACCTTCGTGCGCGGGCTCCTCGCGCGCGGGGGCATCGAGGCCGAGGTGTTCGCGCGGCGCGAGTACAAGAGCGCCGCCGAGGCCTTCACGCGCGACTCGTTCTCCGAGGCCAACCGACGGCAGACCGAGGCGCTCCTCGCGCGCTTTCACGGCGCGCTCGTGCGCGCGATCGCCGACGGCCGCAAGGTCGACGACGACACCGCACGCCGCTGGATCGACCAGGGGCCATGGCGCGCCGTCGACGCCGCGCGCGAGGGGATGCTCGACGCGACGGCCTACGACGACGAGCTCCCTGCGGTGCTCGGCGCGCGCGGCGCCGTGCGCAGGGTGCCCGCCGCGGCGTACCTGGGGCTCGCGCGCGCGTCGCGGTTTCGCGCCGTGGTGCCCGCGCGTCGCGTGGGCGTGGTGGCCGTGCGCGGCCCCATCGTGACCGAGTCGCGCGTCGCGTTCGGGCCCGTGGCCGACGCGCGGCGCATCATCGGCGCCCTGCGCGTGGCGCGCGAGAGCGAGGCGCTGGGCGCGGTGGTGCTCCACGTCGACACGCGCGGCGGCAGCGCCCTCGCGAGCGACCTCATCGCGCGCGAGGTCGATCGGCTGCGCGAGAAGAAGCCCGTGGTGGCCTACTTCGCCGACGTGGCGGCCTCGGGGGGCTACTACGTCGGCGCGCTCGCGCACGAGATCGTGGCGCAGCCCACGACGGTGACGGGCTCCATCGGGGTCATCGCGCTGCGCTTCGCCGCCGCGCGCACGCTCGAGAAGCTCTCGCTCTCGCACGAGGTGATCCGCCGCGGCGAGCGCGCCGACCTCATGTCACCGTTTCGCACCTGGGACGACGGCGACCGGGCGGCCTTCGACCGCGAGATCGACGGGTTCTACGGCGATTTTGTGGCGGTGGTGGCGCGCGGCCGCAAGCGCGATGCGGCCGACGTCGAACCCCTCGCGCGCGGTCGGGTGTACGCGGGCGCCGACGCGCACACCGCGGGACTGGTGGACCGGTTGGGCGGCCTCGACCTCGCCCTCGAGCGCGCCAAGACCCTCGCGGGCGGGCGCTTCGAAGAGTCACCCGCGGTGGTGCCGCCGCCCTGGCGCACGCCCGACCCGCCCGAGGCGCCGGCCGCGGCGCGCGCGCTGCTCGCCACGCTGGGCGGCGCGCTCCAGGGGGGCCGCGGCGCGCTCGACCTGCTCACGCTCATGGTCTCGTCGCACGAGCACCTCTTCGCGTGGGAGGACCTCCAGGGGTTCTGATGTGCGGTCAGCCGTCGCGCGGCGGCACGCTCGCGTTGAGCTGCTCGGCCTCGTCGTCGAGGCGCTCCTCGCAGCTCGGGCAGATGCCGTGGGTGAAGCGCGCGTCGGTGTGGTGGGCTACGTAGTCTTCGACCTGGCGCCAGTAGTTGCCATCGTCGCGGATCTTCTTGCACCAGGCGCAGATCGGGAGAAGCCCGCGGAGGGTCTTGATGTGGGCGAGGGCGTGCTCGAGCTCGTGCACGCGGTGGGCGAGCGACACCTGCATCGAGAGAAAGCTCGTGGCCACCGCGAGGCGCGCCGCGAACTCGTCGCGGTCGAAGGGCTTGGTGAGGTAGTCGTTGGCGCCGCTGCGAAGGCCCGCCACGACGTTCGAGGTGCCGCCGCGCACGGTCACCAGCACGAGGTAGACGGGGGCCGTGGGGCGGCGCGCGCGCACCTCGCGGCACACCTCGGGGCCGCTCATGCCGGGCATCTCCCAGTCGAGAATGGCCACCTGGGGGCCGTCGGCGTGGCCCAGCTCGATGAGCGCTTCGACGCCGTCGGTCACGGCCTTCACCTCGTAGCCGAGGTCGCGCAGGGTGGCCTCGAGGAGCAGCCGTGAGACCGGGTCGTCGTCGGCGACGAGCACCCTTCGCAAGGGGAAGACAGACTCCGTTGTCATCGCGCTACGAGCCTCCGCGCCCGGCGTCGGGGGCTTCGAAGCCCTGCGCTGCGAGGCGAGCGAGGAGCGGCATCGCGCGGGTGACCTCGCGCTCGATCGCGGCGATGCCGACGCGGGCGGCTTCGATCTCGTCGCGTGCGGCCGCCTGCTCGACGGCGCGCGCCGCGGCGATCGCCTGCGTCGCGCTGAAGCAGCTCAGCGTGCCGATGAGGCGGTGCGCGGCCCGGCGCATCTCGGCCGCCACGCCCTGCTCAGAGGCCGCGCGCAAGAGCGCGATCTGGCTGGGGTACTGCTCGTGGAACACATCGAGCAAACGGCGCAGCAGGTCGCGCTGACCCGCGACCCGGTCGCGGAGGGACGCGACGTCGACGGGAGCATCAATCGGCGCTGTCATCGTGGAGTGAATGGCGCTCACGGCGGGCTCCTTCGTGTTGTCTCTCACAATCGTCGTGTGTCGTCACGCACAGGTCAACGGCGGGACTCCCACGAGACTTGACCCATGGCTGCCCAAACGTGACCGAAAGCTCGACGGAAGGCATCGATCCGCGCCCCGCGACCTCGCTGCGCGGCGCCGCGGGGCGCGGAGACCCTCGGCAGTGTGCGAAGGAGCGCGGGGCGTAGTTGACGCCGTCGCACACGCGGTGTGTAACGTAGCGGCGGTCGCGCGTGATCGCGTTTCTTCTACAGTTCATTTTTTCGGGAGGTCGTTGTCTCGTGCACAACACCTGGTGGAAGCGGGCTGCCCTCGGAGTCGCCCTCGTGGTCTCGACGTTCCTCTCTTCACCCGCGGAGGCGACCGTAGCGATTCAGCTCGATCGTCCGCAGCTCGTGGCGATGTCAGACCTCGTCGTGCGCGCCACGGTGGGCGGCGCCACGAGCCGTTGGAACGAAGACCACTCGCAGATTCTCACCCTCACGCGCCTCACGGTGACGCAGTACCTGCAGGGCAGCGGCGCCGCCGAGCTCGTGCTGCGGCAGTTCGGCGGCGAGGTCGACGGCCTGGTGTCGCGCATCGCGGGCGACGCGCACCTCGAGCCGGGGCAAGACGTGGTGCTCTGCCTCCGCCGGGGCGCCGGGGTCGTGTACCTCACGGCGATGGCGCAGTCGGCGTGGTTCGTCACGTCGCCGCAGGGCGCTGAGCCCGTGGCCACGCGCGACCTCTCGGGCCTCACGCTGGCCCGCGTCGTCGACGGTCGCATGCAGATCCTCGAGCCCGTCGCGTCGAGCGCGTCCGAGTCGCTCGCGCACCTCATCGCCGACCTCGCGGCGCACACCCGTCGCGCGGGTGCCTCGCGATGAGCGCGCGCACCCGAGCCTTCGCGCCCGCGCTCGTCGCGGCCCTCACGCTCGCGCAAGGCGCGCAGGCCTTCAACCGCCAGCGTTCGAACTGGAACCCCGCGAGCCTCCCCATCGCGTATCGGGTGAACGTCGCGTCGATCCCCGCTTCGCTGGGCGCGACGGTCGGCCAGGCGGCCATCGACCAGGGCATGGCCTCCTGGGCGGCGCCCACGTGCACGCGGTGGCGCGCCACCAACGCGGGCAACACCTCGGTCACCGCGGCGCGCGCGGGCGACCGCGAGAACAGCTTTCTGTGGATCTCGGGCGCGTGGCCCGCCGAGCTCGGCTCGGTGAACACCACCATCGGCGTGACGACCCCCGTGTGGACGAGCGGCGGCTACTACATCGACGCCGACATTCAGTTCAACAACGTGGGCTTTCGCTGGAGCACCACGGGCACGGGCAACACCGTCGACGCGCAGTCGATCGCGACGCACGAGGAGGGGCACTTTCTCGGCCTCGATCACACCACGGTGCGCGGCGCGGTGATGTTCCCCTCGTACTCGGGCGGCCTGCTCCGCACGCTCAACCCCGACGACGCCGCCGGCGTCTGCGCGATCTATCCGTCGGGGGCCGCGGCGCCCGACGCAGGCGTCACGCCTCCGACGGACCCCTGCGCGGCGTACACCTCGTGCGCGGGGTGCACGCCCGTCAACAACTGCGGCTGGTGCGGCGCCACCGGGCGCTGCGCGACGGGCACCGCCGCTGGCCCCCGAGCGGGCGCGTGCTCGGGCGGCTACGCGTGGCAGCCCTCGGAGTGCACCGCCGCCCCGGTGCCCGACGCGGGCACCTCCACCGATCCCTGCGCCCGGTACACCACCTGCGACACCTGCGCGCCGGTGAACAACTGCGGCTGGTGCGGCGCAACCAACCGCTGCGCGACGGGTACGCCCACGGGGCCCTCCTCGGGCACCTGCGGAGGCAGCTACGTGTGGGACCCCGCCGCGTGCAGCACCTCCACGCCGACCGGCGGCACGACCCAGTTCGGCGAGCCCTGCCGCGGGTCGACCGAGTGCGCCTCGGGTGGGCCCTGCCTCAACCTCGTGAACGCCAGCGGCCAGTCGATTCGCACGTTCTGTTCGCAGGTGTGCATCGACGACTGCACGTGCCCGCGCGGATACCGCTGCGGCGTGCGCCTCAGCAACGGGCAGATGCTCTGCGTGCCCGGCACCAACTCGTGCCCCGCGGCGACGCCCGACGCCTCCGTGGTGCCGCCCGACGTGCCCGTGTCGGTCGACGCGCCCGTCGCGGCCGACGTTCCCACCTCGCCCGTCGACGCGATGGTCACCGTCGACGCGATGGTCACCGTCGACGTGGGCGACGACGTCGCGCAGTCGATGCCCGACGCCGCCGACGACGCCCCCCCCACGGGCGGCACCTCGACGGGCGGCGCGAGCTCGGGCTGCGGCTGCAACGTGCCGGGCCCCGCCCCCACGCGCGCCTCGGCGTACCTCCTCGCCCTCGCGGGCATCGCCCTCGCAGCGCGCCGCCGCGCGCGTCGCTGATCGATTCTCGACCACCCGCCTCCCGCATCGGGCCGCTCGGCCCGAAACGTTCCCGCGACCTCTTGCACCCGAGGGGAGTTGCGGAGCACCTTCGGCCCCCCCAAACCATCGCAGAACTCTCGAACCAGGCGCCAGTGAGGGCGAAACGTTATGTGCGGCATCATCGGATACGTCGGAAATGAAGAGTGCGCGCCGATCCTCCTCGAGGGCCTGCGCCGGCTGGAGTACCGCGGCTACGACAGCGCCGGGGTGGCCGTGCACGACGGCACCGAGCTCCGCGTGCTGCGCGCGGCGGGCAAGCTCACGGCCCTCGGCGACGCCCTCGCGCGCACGCCGGTGCACGGCACCACGGGCATCGGCCACACGCGCTGGGCCACGCACGGCAAGCCTTCGGAGCACAACGCGCACCCCCACGTGTCGGGCGGCATCGCGGTGGTGCACAACGGCATCATCGAGAACCACGTGGAGCTCAAGCAGCGCCTCAAGGCCGAGGGGCGCGAGTTTCTCAGCGACACCGACACCGAGATCGTCGCGCACCTCGTCGACCTCGCCACGCAGCGCGGCCTCGACCTCTTCGAAGCCCTGCGCTCGGCCTTGCGGGAGATTCGCGGTGCGTACGCCATCGCCGTGATGTCGAAGAGCGACCCCGCGCGCATCGTGCTCGCCAAGAACGCCTCGCCCCTCGTGGTGGGCATCGGCGACGGCGTGATGCTCGCCGCGAGCGACGTGCCCGCGCTCCTCTCGCACACGCGCGACGTGATCTTCCTCGAAGACGGCGAGATGGCCGAGATCACCCGCGCGAAGGTGCGCCTCGAGCGGGTCGACGGCACCAGGGTCGACCGCGCGCCGGTGCGCATCACGTGGTCGCTCATGCAGGCCGAGCGGGGGGGCTACAAGCACTTCATGCTCAAGGAGATTCACGAGCAGCCGCGCGCGCTCGAAGACACGCTGCGCGGGCGCGTGGTGCTCGAGACGGGGGACTTCGAAGCGGGCGAGATGGGCATCGGCGACGACGACGCCAAGACCGTCAAGCGCGTGATTCTGCTCGCGTGCGGCACGAGCTACCACGCCGCCCTCCACGGCCGGTACCTGCTCGAAGGGCTCGCGCGCGTGCCCGCCGTGGCCGAGCTCGCGAGCGAGTTTCGCTACCGCAACCCCGTGGTGGGCCCCGGCGACCTCGTGGTGGCGGTCTCGCAGTCGGGCGAGACGGCCGACACCCTCGCCGCCGCCAAAGAGGCGAAGGAGCGCGGCGCGCGCATTCTCGCCGTGGTGAACGTGCAGGGCAGCGCCATCGCGCGCATGGCCCACGGCACGCTCTACACCCACGCGGGCCCCGAGATCGGCGTGGCGAGCACCAAGTGCTTCACCGCCCAGCTCGCGGCCCTCACGATGCTGTCGATCTACCTCGGCCGCCGCCGCGGCGCGGTCACCCGCGAGGTCGGCGTCGCCCTCCTCGCCGAGCTCGTCGCGGTGCCCAACAAGATGCGCGACGTGCTCGCCACCGCGCGCCACATCGAGACCGTGGCCCGGTCGATCATGCACGCGCGCGACGCGCTCTTTCTGGGCCGCGGGCTCTCGAGCGCGGTGGCCCTCGAGGGGGCCCTCAAGCTCAAGGAGATCTCGTACGTGCACGCCGAGGGCTACGCGGGCGGCGAGATGAAGCACGGGCCCCTCGCGCTGGTCGACCGCGACATGCCCGTGGTGTGCCTCCTCCCGAGCGACTCGACGCTCGAGAAGATGCAGTCGAACGTGCAAGAGGTGCGCGCCCGCGACGGTCAGGTGATCGCCGTCGTCGACGACGACAAGGCCGCCGCCTCGCTCGCCGCGCACACCCTCAAGGTGCCGCCCACGCACGAGTGGTTCACGCCCCTCCTCACGAGCATCCCGCTGCAGCTCCTGTCGTACTACGTGGCCGACCTGCGCGGCACCGACGTAGACCAGCCGCGCAACCTCGCCAAGACCGTCACCGTCGAGTGACGACGCGCCGGGCGCTCGCGCGCCGAGGCGTGATAGCGTCGCGACCCGCCGCGCGAGGAGCGTCGGTGTTGGGGAGCGCGCGACGCACGTGAAGCAGCTTCTGTCGATGGACGCGTACCGCGAGCTCACACTCTGCTCGTGGGATGACCCGGTGCCGGGCGCTGTGCGCGTGCGCTTCGCGACCCCCGCGCTCGCCGAGGCGTGGCTCCGTCGCTTCGCCGGCGACCCGTGGGCCGAGGCCGCCCTGCGCGCCGTGCTCGACGTCGATCCGTCGCGCGCCTTCGACGACCCCGACGCCCTGCTCCGCATCGCCGCCGAAGGCCTCTGCGTCAAGCGCCTCTACGTGTACGAGCGTAGCCTCGCCGAGAGGTTCACCGACGCGCCCGTGGGCCCCAAGGAGCCCGACGGACCCGACGAGCCCGTCGACCCCGACGAGCCCGTCGAGCCGTCGAACGCGAAGCCCGCGCCCGCGGTGGCGCCCCCCGCGCGGTGGGAGCTCGAGGCCGCCGTCGAGGGCGAGGTGGGCGACGACTGCTTCGAAGACTCCGCGCTGCGCCTCCGCGCGCGGCTGCGCGACGGCGCCGCGAAGGTGTCTACGGCGACGTTCACGGTGCTGCGCGACGGCGCGCGCGTGGCCGACGGGTCGGTCTCGACGAGCGGCGACGTGACCTTCGCCTGGCAGCTCGCCCTCGTGGCCGAGGCCGAGGCGTCGTGGACGCTCGAGTTTCGCTTCACCTACGACGGCGACGTGTACACCGGCAACCGCGCGTTCACCGTGTGGCCGCGCTCGGTGCGGCTGCGCGCGCTGCACGCGCGCACCGGGCAGCCCGTGAAGGGCTTTCGGTTCACCGTTGCGCAGGGCGGCGCCGCGCAGCCCGCAGACACCGGCGACGACGGCGCCGTCGAGCACGCCCTCGCGAAGCCCGCGCCCTTCGAGGTGAGCTCCGAGGCGCCCTTCGTGGTGCGCGAGTGGACGCGCGCGACGGGCCGCGCGCGCGAGGCGAAGGTCGAGCGAAAATACAAAGCCGCGTTTCACAACCCCGCGAAGCCGACGCCCGACAAGGCCATCGAGCAGCGCGTCAACCTCGCCACGAAAGACCGCGGCCGCGACGGCCTCGGGTCGAAGGTCTCGGTGCGCGTGGGGGCCGCGGGCGACGCCGCGCGCGCCGCCGGCGACCGCGTCGGGGTGCAGGGCGACGAGCTCTTCGTGAAGGTGCTGTTCACCCGCGCCAGCAAGCGAAACTCGCCGCTGCCCGCGGCGTCGGGGCTCCGCGACGCGAAGGTGGTGGGCGCCCTCACGACGGGCAAGGTGACGCTCGGCGCGCAGGGCGAGGCCGCGGTGATCGAGCTCGAGCTCGGCGTCGCGGGCGGTGACCAGTGCGCGGTGTCGGTGGGCGTCACGCCCGAGGCCAACGACGAGACCCTCACCTTCACGAACTGGCGCGCGCTCTTCTATCAAGCGACGCGCCCGAGCACGATGTCGCTGCCCTCGCTCGCGCGCATCACCGCGTGCCTCGAAGAGGTGCACGTGCGCTACGACAAGTACAAAGAGCTCGCCTTCACCGAGGCCGACGGGCCCCCCGCGGGCGCCTGGTTCGACGGGCCCATGATGGGCCTCCCCGCGGGGCGCTGCGTGTGCATCGGCGACCACAACAAGGCCCATTTTCACAGCAAGTTCGACGACGCGAAGAACCCCGTCGGCGTGCACGTTCTCTTGTGTCACACGCAGTTCGACGGCGGCGCCACGGCCCACAAATCTACGCCCGCCGACACCCTCTCGAAGACCACGCACGTGAAGGTGCCCTTCCCGCCGGGGAGCGCGACCACGGCGTGGTGCCACGAGCTCGACATCACCACGGTGAACGGGCAGGCCAACGTGTTTCCGAAGGCCATTCAAGACGGCGCCGACGCCGTGCGCAGCGCCACGTGGACGTCGCTCGCCGCGGCGGGGCCCCACGCGGGCAAGTCGGGCGCGGTGCCCGCCGACCACGTGCACATCGACTGGGTGAGCAACACCAACGTCGTCACCATCAAGATGCCCGCCGACGCCGCCGCGGCGATCGACGCGGGCGCGCGCGTTCGGCTCAACTACACGGTGCTCTGGGCGCTCGGCGAGTTTCTCGGCGAGAGCGACGGCCCGCGGCCCAACCTGCAGCTCATCGCGCAGCTCGCCAACGACAGCACCAACGACGTGATGGCGCACGAGCTCGGGCACACCATCGGCGCGGTGCTCAAGGCCCCGGCGCCGGGGCTCACCGCCGGCGACCACGGGTGGAAGTACACCGGCCGCGGGCACCAGGGCCCGCACTGCGCGTTCGGCGCCGACGCGGCCGTCTTCAGCGACGCCACGAAGAACCTCACGGGCCTCAGCGCGAAGTGCAAGTGCATCATGTACGGAGAGAACAGCAAGGTCGCCTCGGGCTCCAACGGCCGCTTCTGCGAGAAGTGCCGGCCCTTCCTCGACGCGCAGGCCGTCGACGACATCACGAAGTGAGCGCGCGATGACCTCTGGCGTGATGGGCCTCACGGCCGACGAGTTCTGGACCGACCCCGACCGCACGCGCGACGAAGCCGCCGAGCTCGCGAGCCGCTCCGACTGGCGCGGCTACGCCATCGACGCGCCGAGCGTGATCGACCTCGGGCGCCGCGACACGCTCCCCGTGGTGGGCGTGCGCTCGCTCTCGGCGGTCGACTGCGCGCTCCACGATTTTCAGCGCAACGCCGTCGTGGTGGCCGCGCGCCTCGAGTCGGCCGAGGTGTTCGTCGGGCGCGCCTTCGAGCTCAAGTACGCGCGACCCTCGCAGCGTCCGCGCAGACCGCCGCCGGTCACCGTCACCATCACCGACACGTTCTCATTCGAGCTCCGCGCGCGCCTCGCGGGGCTCCCCTGGGGGCCGGGCACGCTGCGCGTGTACCTCCTCGTGCACGACCGCGTGGCCGAGCCCATCGAGGCGCGCCTCGTCGCGCCCGCGGGCCCCGACCTCCACGTCGGCCCGGTGTATGAGGCCCCGTGGCCGCCGCCGGGCGACGGTCGCCCGCCCACGTACGAGCGCACCGCCGCGTCGCCCGCGGTGCCCGCCGCGCCGGGCATCTCGATGGTGGCCGACCGCGTGGTGCTCAACAACGACCGCGCGTGGTGCGTGGTGCAGGGGAGCTTTCGCCTGCCCGCGCAGTCCGCGAGCTTGCGCAGTGCTCCCGCGCTCGTGCCCCTCACGCTGGTGCTCACGGGCGCGGCGCTCACCGACCCGTGGACGTGCACCGTGGCGCTCCCCTCGGGCGACGTCGCGCGCGCGCCGGGCGAGCTCGTGACGGGGTGCTTCACGCTCGATCTGTTCACGCTGCCGGGGGCTCCGCGCGAGCCGGGCACCTACCACCTGTGGGCCTTCGCGGGCGCGTACATCGCGGGCCCCGAGGCCGTCGCGCTCGTGCCCGAAGAGCGCCTCGCGCCGGCCTGAGAGGGAGCACCCGACGATGGCCACCGACATCTTCGAGAAGAGCGTGATCAACTTTCGCGGGAGGATCACCTCGGGCCACAAGAAGGCCACGAGCGCGACCTTCAAGGTGTTCAAAAACGGCGCGGCCTTCGCGGCCCCGAGCGCGCCCTTGAAAGACGGCGCGTGCGAGCTCCCGTGGACGGTGCCCGACGTGCCCGACGGCGACGAGCACTACACGCTCACCTTCAAGATGGAGATCGAGGGCGTCGAGTACAACATCACCGACAGCTACAAGGTGTGGCCCCGGTGGGTGCACCTCGCGGCGCTGCGCGTGAGCGACCTCAAGCCCTTTCAGCGCTTCAAGATTCACGCGAAGCAGCCCGGCGTCGACGACCTCACGCTCACCGACGCGAAGGGCGAGTGCATGGTCTTCTTGAAGAAGCCCGCGGCCCTCGAGGTGACCGCCGAGGCCCCCGGCGAGATCAAGGAGTGGGTCGTCGCGCGCGGCCGCAAGCGCATCTTCAAGGCCCTGCGAAAGTACAAGGCCGCCTTCGTGGCGCCCGCGAAGCCCGCCGACGACAAGGCCGTCGAGCAGCTCGTGAACCTCACCACCGCCGACCGCGGCCGCGACAAGCGCGCGTCGCTCGTCGAGGTGAAGGTGGGCGCCGACGGAGACCTCACGCGCGCCCCCGACGCGCGCATCGGGCACGAGGGCGACGTGATCTTCGTGAAGGCGAAGTTCAGCCGCGAGAGCAAGCGCAACGTGCCGCTCCCGTCGATCTCGAGCGCCCTCGACATCGCCCACTCGCCCGACGGAAAAGAGTACACGGCGAAGGTGAAGCTCGGCGCGAAGGGCGAGCCCGCGGCCTTCAAGCTCGCGCTGGGGCTCGCCGGCGGCGACACCTGCGAGCTCTCCATCGGCTCGACCGACGCGTGCAGCGACGCGAAGATCAAGTTCGTAAACTGGCGCAAGCTCTACTACCAGCTCACGCTGCCGGGCGGCCTCGCCGCGCCCGACATGTCGTTCATCGAGGGCGGCCTCCAGACGGTGAAGGTCAAGTACAAGAAGTACAAAACCGTCACCTTCGCCGAGGGCGACGCGCCCGCCGCGCCGCGCGGGTCGTGGTTCGACGGCCCCATGGTGAGCGGCGACCTCGCGGGCCGCTGCGTGAACATCGGCAACCACAACCGCGGGTTCTTTCACGCGAAGTTCGTCGACACGTACAACCCGGTGGGGGTGCACGTGCTGGTGTGTCACGCGCAGTTCGATGGGGGCATCGGCAACGCGCAGCGCGCGCACTTCAGGAGCCGTCCCATCACGAAGGCGTCGCCCCGGGTGAAGTTTCCCGTCGGGGACGCCGCCGAGGTGCGTGGCTGGCGCATCAAGGCCAACCTGCCCGGCGCGGTCTTCGAAATGGCCTTTCAAGACGGGGGTACGGGATGGCGCAACGCGCGCTGGAAGACCCTCGACGCCACGGGGCCCAACGCGGGCAAGAGCGGCGCGATCGCCGACGACCACGTGAGCGTATCGTGGCGCACCAAGGCCAACGTGGTGTCACTCAAGCTGCCGGCCGATGCGGTCGCCCTCCTCGAGGCCGACGCGACCCTCGAGGCGTCCGTCGACCTCTATCACTCGCTCGGGCCCTACAACGGCGAGGCCGACAACAACCGCCAGCTCATTCGCCGGAACCCCGCCTCCGAGGGGGGTGACAAGGCCATGAACAGCACCATGACCCACGAGCTCGGGCACACGATGAAGCTGGTGCTCGACAACGTTCCACCGGGGCTCGCGGCGGCCGAGCACGGGCGCAAGTACACGGGCCGCGGGCACGTGGGCGGCCACTGCGCCGACGGGATTCCGGCGGCCGTCTTCAACGGCGCCGGCGACCTCGGCGGCCGCCCCGAGGCTGCCTGCGTGATGTACGGCGAGAGCACCGATGGCAACCTCGTGACGTACTGCGCGCGCTGCTCACCCTTTGTCATCGCAGAAGACCTCAGCGACATCACCTGAGCGCCCCAAACGGGCGCTCGCGACACACGGAGGCACGACGACTCTTCATGGGCGCGCTCGGCGTTGACGACGAAGACTTCTGGCAAGACCCCTTCCGCGACCGCGACGGGGTCATCGATCGGCTCGCGTTCGAAGACGCCTGGGGCATCGTGCTCGACGCGCCCTCGGTCGTGCGCCTCGACCTCCGCGGCGACGTCCCCCTCGCGGGCGCGCGGCGCGAGCTCAACTCGACAGGGCTCGGCCCGCGCTTCCACCAGCGCGCGGTGGTGGTTGTCGTGCGCGTCGATGCCAACGAGGCGCTCGCCGCGCGCGCCTTCCGGTGGAAGCCGCTCGCTCGCGCGCAGCTCCCGCCCGCAGACGACGACGACGAGGTCTACGACGACGCGGTGGTGACCGATTTCTTCGCCCTCGCGCTGCGCGATCGCATCCCCGAGCTCCCGTGGCGTGAGGGCGCGCTGCGCGTGATCGTGCTCGCCGACGACGAGCGCTCCAACGCCGTCGACGTGCGCCTCGAAGGCCCCCCGGAGCCCGATGCGGCCGTGCGCGAGTTCGTCGCGCGCAACCGCGCCGTGGGCTATCCCCGCGCGGTAAACCCGACGCCCGACGAGCGCGCGGGTTTGCCCTCGTACCGCCTGCGCGCGGGCTCGCCGCCGGTATCCGTGCTCGGCGTCGCGCTCACCGTGCCCGAGCGCGTAGAGGCCGCCCCTGACGCGCGCTGTGTGGTGTCGGGGGCCTTCGCGCTCCCGGTGTCGGAGCGCGAGATCGTACGACCCTTCGACGCCCACGAAGACCGCTTCGGCGCCCTCGCGAAGGCGGGCTGGGTCGACGTGGGCGACCGCGACGCGCGCGCCGTGGTGCCCGTCACGCTGGTGGTCACGAGCGAGCGCGTCGACGACCCTGCGGTGCTGCGCCTCGACGTGCCCGTGTACGACCCCGTGGCGCCCGGCGACGGGGGCACCACCGCGCGCGGACACTTCACCGTCGACCTCTTCGCGTGGCCCGCGATGCCCCGCGCGCCGGGCCGCTACCGCGTGTGGGCGCTCTCCGGCGACGTGCTCGCCGGGCCTCGGGTGATCGAGCTCACCGGGGCGCAGGCCGCGCTTTCGGACGGCGGGGCTTGAAGTTCGCGCGCGGCTCTGGCAACCGAACGCGGTGATGTCTCCCGTGTCGATCCTGGTGCCCTCGTGCGACCGCTACCGCGACCTGTGGGCGCCCTTTCTCACGCTCCTGCGGCGCCACTGGCCCGACTGCCCGTGGCCCGTCTACGTGGGCAGCAACCACGTTCCGTGTGAGATCGAGGGGGTCACACCGCTCGCCATCGGCGACGACATCACCTGGTCGAAGGGCGTGCGCGCCATGCTCGACCGCATCGACTCGCCGGTGGTGCTCATTCTGCTCGACGATTTCTTCTTTCAATCGCGGGTCAACACGGGGCGCATCGAGGGTCTCTTGCACGACATGGCGCGCCTCGACGCGGCCTACCTGCGCCTCGTGCCGATGCCTCCGCCCGATCACCGCCTCGCGCGCTTCGACGACGTGGGCGAGATCGGCCTCGGCGCGCCCTACCGCACCTCGCTGCAGGCGGCGTTCTGGCGCAAAGACGACCTCGTCGCCGTGCTTCGCGAAGAAGAGAACCCGTGGCAGTTCGAGGTGATCGGCTCGCGCCGCGCCGACGCGTTCGAGCGCGGGTTCTACTCGGTGTGGGAGCCCGCGCTGCGCTACTACGCGGGCGTCGTGGCGGGTCGGTGGGAGCCCTACGGCCTCGCCGTGTGCCGCGAGCAGGGCGTCCCCGTCGACCTCACTGCGCGTGGTGTGTTGTCTCCGCGAGAGAACCTCTCGCGCAGGCTCCAGGGCATCGTGTGGAAGCCCTGGTACATGCTCCCCTGGCAGACGAGGAACACGGCGCTGCGGTGGTTTCGCGCGACGGGTCTCCGCAAGCCGCACCCCGCGGGGTACTGAGGGCGCGAGGCAGACGCGGGCGCGGCGTCCGCGGTACGCTCCACGCCGATGACGTTCCCCTCGAAGCCCGCCCCCGCGCCGCGCGTATGGGACGATCCTCGCGTGCGCTTCCCTGACGAGGCGACGTGGTCGCGCATGACGCCCGCGGAGCGCGAGACCACGATCGAGCGCATCGAGGCCGTGCTCGACGAGCACCGCGCGGCGATGTCCGAGGGCACGCGACACTTTCGCGGCAAGGCGGGCATCGGCGCCGATCTCGACGGGCACTTTCGCCGTGCAGGCCGCGCGGTGTACGTCGGGTGCGAGCTCGCGGTGCTCTACCCGGGGGAGCCGGTGATCGTGCCCGACGTGCTCGCGGTGACCGACTGCGACCCCGACTACGAGCCCGAGCGCTGGGTGGTGCCCGACGAGAAGCGCGGCATCGACCTCGTGATCGAGGTGCGCAACCTCGGCAAGAAGCACAAAGACGTGGTCGACAACGTGCGCGACTACGCGCGCGTGCAGATCCCCGAGTACTTCAGCTTCGACTGCCGCAGGGGCATCCTGCGCGGCTGGCGCCTCGTCGAGGCCGACGCGCGCAAGTACCAGCCGGTGGTGCCGCAAGGGGGATACCTCCGCTCGCAGGTGCTCGGGCTCGACCTCGCCGTGGTGGGCACACGCCTGCGCTTCTTTTCGAGCGGCGCGATGATCCCCGACGCGGCGGAGCTCGCCGCGCGGCTCCAGGCGCTCGCCGACCAGCGTCAGGGCGCGGTGCAGGAGCTGGAGCGTCAGCTCGGCGACGCCGCGCGCCTCCGCGACGAGGCCGCGCGCCTGCGCGACGACGTGCTCGACAGGCTCTCACGCGCGCAGGTCACGCTCGCGCAGGGCGTGCTCGACGTGTGCGGCGCTCGGGGGCTCACGCTCACCGCCGACGAGCACGCGCGCATCGCGTCGGAGGGAGACGTCGAGACGCTCGCGCGCTGGATGACCCGCGCACTCACGGCGTCGACGGCCGACGCGGTGCTTTCGCGCGATGGGGCTCCGTAAGCCGCGCCCGACCGGAGGTACAGGGTGACGCTCGCCGCGCCTCAGCGGCCCTTCGCGCGCGCCTCGTCGAGCAGCGCGCGCAGCCGTGTGACCTCGGCCTCGGCCTGCTCGCGGGCGGCGCGCTCCTGCTCGCGGGCGGCGCGCTCCTGCTCGCGGGCGGCGCGCTCCTGCTCGCGGGCGGTGGGCCAGAGGCGAGCGCCCGCGGCGTCGTCGGCGATGCGCAGGCGCGACCCCGCGTCGGTGACGACGATCCACGCGGCGAGCTCGCGCGAGAACGCGGGGCCGTCGCCCTGGTACACGCGGCGAAAGGCGCCCTTCGGCGTGCGTCGCCACACCTGGAGCACCCAGGGTCCGCCGCCGTCGCGCGGGCCGAGGCGCAGCGGGTCGAACACCCACAGCTCGCGCGCGCCGCACGCGGCGTAGCGGGCGGGGCCGTCGTCGAGGTCGTAGTCCTTCGCGGCGGTGTGCTCGCTCACCACCTCGACGGCGACGCGCGGCGGGTGATGCGCGGGCTCCCACAGTCGCAAGCTCGTGAGGCGCTCGCCCTCGGGCGGGGCGGGCTCGACGAGGTACACGTCGGGATCGACGCCGCGTGAGGGGTGCTTCTTGTCGAAGCGCATCGCGAGGTTGCTGCCCGCCATCGCGTCGCGCGACGAGGCTCCAATCCAGGTG
>CANMAT010000004.1 GCA_947494865.1 Deltaproteobacteria bacterium | reverse complement strand
TCGAAGCGGCCGCCCAGGCGCAGCCTAACGGGAACTTCCCCGAGGCGTGGTTCAACCGCGCGATGATTCTCTCGCGCTGCAACATGACCGAGCCGGCCGCACAGTCGCTCAACCGCGCGGTTCAGGCGGGCAACGGCAACTTCTGCCGCGCCAAGGTGCAGCTCGGCGTGATGGCCTACCGTCGTCGCGACGTGGCGGCCGCGCGCACGAGCTTCGAGGAGGCGATCCGCCAGGATCCCACGCACTGCGTCGAGGGCTACACCAACCTGGCGATGCTCCTCCGCGAGGCCGGTCCTACGACCGATCAGCAATGGGGCGATGTGATTCGCAACATCCGCGCGGCCCTCGCGCTCGACGACCGCTACCTGCCCGCGCGCAACCAGCTCGCGCTCTCGTACCTGCAGCAGGCGGGCGACGACCCCAACTCGCAGCGCATCTTCCTCGCGGGCCTCGTGTGCGCGCAAGCGGCGCAGGTGGCCGCCGCGGCCAACGCCGACCTCTCCGCCGATGTGCGCGGCTTTATGGCCGACATCCACAACACGTGGGGCATCATCGACATTCGTCGCGGCGAGATCATCAAGGCGCTCGGGCACTTTCAGCGCGCCTACCAGCTCAGCCCCACGATGTTCGAAGCGTGGGTGAACTACGGCACCATCAACCTCTCGTTCCGCGGCTACCAAGACGCGCGCGAGGCGTTTCAGCACGCTGTCGAGCTCCGCGCCGACAGCTACGACGCGCACATCGGGCTCGGGGTGGCGCTGCGTGGGCTCGCCGCGGCCACGGAGAACCGTGACCAGGCGATGCTCCAGCAGGCGCAGCACGAGTACGAGCGCGCCCAGCAGCTCGACGCGACGCGCCCCGACGCGTTCTACAACCTCGGCGTGCTCAACATGAGCTACCTCGGCGGGCAGATCGCCGACCTCGAGCACGCGCGCGACTTCCTCCAGCAGTTTCAGCAGCGCGCGGGTACCAACGCTCGCTACACGGAACACCGCACGCGCGCGACGCAGCACATTCGCAACATCGAGCAGACGCTCGCAGCGCTCCGTGCGATGGCGAGCCTGCCCAACGGCGGAGCTCAGGCGCCCGCGGCGACCCCGCCGGCCGGTGCGACGCCCACGCCCGATGCGCCCGCTACTCCGGCCCCGGCAGCTCCGGCCCCCGCGGCGCCCGCTCCCGCAGCGCCCGCTCCCGCAGCGCCGGCCCCCGCGGCGCCTACCCCCGCTCACTGATCCCCACGATCCGCGACGGATCTGAACACGTCGCGGGTTCACCCCTCCCCTGCAGTCCCCCGCAAGATCGCACGCATCGGCATTCGTCGATACGTCGCAGCGTTTTGAGAGAGCGGGGCGCTCCCGAAGCGCAACGAAGCAGCGTCGGGAGAGCCCCCCCACCTCTCGAACCGCAACGACGCAGCGCCATGGGCTCGAACAAGGTTCAGCCGCTATGTGTGTTGACGGAGCTGGGGCCGCGCCGATACATTGCCAGACATGAGGACCCGCTTCATCGCCGTCGTCGCCTTCGCGGTCGTCTCGTTCGCTGGTTCTGCTGCGTTCGCGCAGACCCGCGGCGGCGCCGCGCAGGCCGCGCAAGCCACTCGCACGCAGGAGTTCAACTTCACCGACGAACTCGTCCAGGGGCAGCTCGTGCGCCCCGACGGTGAGTCAACGCGCGTGCGCCGCCGCGCGGCGGGCATCTCGCTCATTCGTATCCGCGAACACTTCGTTCCCGAGATGCTCAAGTCCGTCGAGAACCTGTGACGGTGCCCCCCGTCGGTACGGTCCGCTCGCGTCGTTGCGCGGGCGACCGATCCGATGGTTGACGGGCCGCGCCTCGGATCGGTAGAGTCCTCGTCGCTCGCGGCCGCAGGGTCACACTTCATGAAAACGCTCTCGGCCTTCACGCTCGTAGCGATCGTTTTCACTTCGGCAACGGCCTTCGCACAGGGACACGGCGGTCACTCGAGGTCGTCGAACGTCCCCGCACCGGATCAAGAGATGACGTTCACCGACGAACTTGTGCAGGGCCAACTCGTGCGCCCCGACATGAGCACTGTTCGGGGGAATCGTCGTACGCATGGCATCAGTCTCTTGCGCGTAAGGCAGCACTTCGTGCAGGAGATGCTCAAGACGGTCGAGAACTTCTGACCGGGTCTCGTGTCGAACGCCTCCGGAACAGGGTGCCATTCAGGGGCGCCCTGCAAACCGGAAAGGAGCTGCGTGCCTGCCTCCAACCTCCCCCAAGGCACGCAAGACGGGAATAGCGATGGCTCAGAAATTGGTCGTTCCCATCACGTTCCAGATCTATCAAAGCGGCGCGTTACTCCGTACGGAGACCATCGCGCAGGACGTGATCAAGATCGGGCGTGATCAGAAGTCTCACCTTCGCATCGAAGACGAAGGCGTAGCGCGCATGCACGCGGTGATCGAGGCGAAGCCCGACGACGTGCAGATCATCGATCTCGGATCGGGCACCCACGTGAACGGCCAGCCCGTCAACAAGTGCACGCTCCGGTCCGGCGACTCGTTCCAACTCGGCAACACGCGCATCACGGTGGAGATCGGCGCGGCGCGCGAGGCCGTGGCCGTGACGGCCGCTGCGCCCCTCGCGGCGCCCAACTTCGTGACGCCTGCGGCCGCGCCGATGTCGTCGGCCGCTGCGCCGGCGATGGCGGCCTTCGGGGGCACGAGCGCTGCGGCCGTCGACGGGGAGGAGATCTACCAGCTTATCAAGCGGGGTGAGATCAACCCCCACGAGGTCGAAGAGGTCGGAGGGCACGCGGTCGAGGTCTCGGTGCTGTGGAAGAGCTCCATTCTTCACGTGGCGCACCTCGACAACACGAAGAATTTCGTGCTCACGTCGCACGAGCCGAAGCACGCGCCCGAGGGGCAGGTGCTTCTCGGTTCGCTCGCCGTCGGTGGTGCGCTGATGCTCGCAGGCGCGGCGATTGTTGCGTCGGTCGACACGCAGGCCGCAGAGCAGGTGCGCAACGCCGCGGGCAACAAGAGCATGATCGTGGGTGGCATCGGAGCCCTCACGACGCTCATGGGCACAGGGGTCGCGGGCCAGCTGCACCACAAGAACGAAGACATGATGGCCGACGCGAGCCGCTTCGTGGTCGGCTCGGAGCTCCTCGGCGGCGCGATGGACCTCCAGGTCGTCGTGAACGGCGGCGGCACACGCTTCGTGTTTCTGCCTGATGCCACCGGCGAGGTCGAGCTCCAGGGCGTGAAGCGCTCGCTCGAAGATCTGAAGGCGCAGGGGCACGCCCGTCCGTCGTCGGCGGTCGCCGGCGGCTTCGAGGTGAACATTCAGCCCGAGGGGCGTTACCGCCAGGAGGTTGGTGGCCTCACGATCATCGCCAAGGTGGTCGCGCCGGGCCGCGTGGTTGCCGGGCACATCAAGCGCGACACCCCGCTCATCGGCGCCCTCGCGGGTTCTGGGATGTTTATTGCTGCCGTGATGGCGACCCTTCACTTCGCCGTGTCCGACTCGTCGGGTTTTCTCTCGTCTTCCAACGAAGACGACCGCCTCGCAGAGCTCCGGGCCTTTATTCAGCGCCAGCAGGAGCGCCAGCCCGAGCAGCAGCAGCAGCAGAACGACGATCAGCAGGAGGGTGGCACCGGCACCCGGCACGCGGGCGCCGAGGGTAAGATGGGCAAGCGCGACGCGCCCACGCGCAGCGCCCGCTATGCCATCAAGAACAACAATGAGCCTCCTCACCTCTCGCGCCAGCAGGCGCGCGATCAGGTGCAGAACCGCGGTATCTTCGCAGCCCTCGGCGCGCTCGGTGGCGGCGCGGCGGGCGGATCTTCGGGCATCGTGTCGCCCTTCGGCGGGATGACCGAGTCGGGCGTCGACAACCAGAACGCCAACGGCAACATGACCGGCGATGCGGTCGGTGATGCGTTCGGTTACGGCGGCCTCGGCGCGACGGGCACGGGGTGGGGCGGCGGTGGCACCGGCGAAGGTACCATCGGCATGGGCAACATCGGCACGATGGGCCATGGCTCGGGCACCGGCAGCGGTCAGGGATACGGCGCGGGTGCCGGTCGCGGGCTCCGGTCGCGTGGCAACTCAGGTCCGACCGTTCGTGCTGCTCCGCCCGACATCTCGGGTCTTCTCTCGCCCGAGGCGATTCGTCGCGTGGTGCTTCGCAACCTCGGTCAGGTCAACCACTGCCACGAGCAGGGCCTGTCGACGAATCCCAACGCAGCGGGTCGCGTGACGGTTCGATTCGTGATCGGTGGTACGGGCAGCGTCATGGGATCGGGCGTCGCGGGCAGCACGTACCCGATTCAGAGCGTGGCAGACTGCATCGCGAACGCCGTCAGGCGCTGGCAGTTTCCGGCTCCCGAGGGTGGTGGCGTCGTGACCGTGAACTACCCGTTCAACCTGCAGCCGCCGGATCAATGAACTGAGCTTCGTGGATACCTGAGAGCCGAAGGCCGGAAGGAGTCGAAGTACTCCCTCCGGCCTTCGCGCGTTTTTGTCCATGCATCTTGGACCTCCGACGACGCCTTTCCATCGCGGCGCGAAAGCGCGAACCCTGGCGTATTTCAGTGTTGAGCCCCGCGAATACGCTCGCCTATGATCCGCGGAATTCTATGGGCCGGATCGATGTCGCGAGGAGCGGAATGAAGCGTTTGTGCTGCGGGCTGGCTGCGTTGCTTCTGCTCGGCGGATGCAGCGAATACGATCGGCAGGCGATCGAGGACAACAACAGCGGGATGAACCTCCTTCGTGGGGGACGCCTCGCCGACGCGCGTGACCGCTTTCAGCGCGCTGCTGACGAAGACGCAAAGTTCGACCAGCCGCTCTACAACCTCGCGCTGGTGCATATCAAGCAGAGCGAGTGGGGCAACGCTGCGGACGCTCTCACACGGGCGATCGCGCGCAACCCGCGCAACGCCGAGTTTCACTATCTTCTCGGCAATACGCACTTCGAGCAGGAGCACTGGGAGCAGTCACGCGCGGCCTTCAACCAGGCGATCCAGATCGATGCGAACCTGTACATGGCCTACTACCGCCTCGGGGAGGTGGCCGACCGCCTCGACGAGCCGCAGGCGGCGCTGCAGGCGTACACCAACGCGCTGACCAAGGCCCCGAGGGCCTATCGCGCCTATGTGCGCCTCGGCCGCGCGTACTACCGCGCCCACGATTACGACCGCGCGATCCAGGTGCTTCGTGAGGGGCTTCGCATCGCGCCCGAGGGGGCGGTCGAGCGCGGCTCGATGCGCAACATTCTCGGCAATGTGCTTCTCGAGCAGGGGCACCGCGAGCAGGCGATCGAGGAGTTCGTGGCTGCCAACCGCGACGACTCCGAGCTCGCGGAGGCGCTCTTCTCCGCGGGGTATACGAGCGCGGAGATCCCTGAGCGTCGTCAGCAGGCGATCTTGTATCTGCAGCGCTTCATCGAGGCGCGCGGTGGCAACGCCCCGCGCGAGTACCTCGACATCGCGCAGAACAAACTCGCGGAGCTCCAGAACCCTGGTGCGCACTGAAGGTGCGCCCGCAACGCCTCCACTTTCGCCTCGCCAAGTCGAACCTGAGCGTACGCTGCGCGATTCGCGCACGACGGTGATACGATGAGCAGCTCTGATCTCACGGAAGAAATGCCCGCAGGTGAGTTCCCGACCGCGATCGCCCCCGCGGCAGCGCGTCCAGGCCCAGACCCGACGCGGGTGCGCGAACTCGACGAGGCCGCCGCGCGCTTCGAAGGGCAAAAGCGCTGGCAGGACCTCATCAAGACACTGCTCGCCAAAGCTGAGATCATGGTCGATCCGGGCGAGCGCGTGGCACTGTATGAGCGCGTCGCGGGGCTGTACCTCGAGCGTTTCGCCAATCAGGCCGAGGCGATCAAGGCATACGAGAACGTCATCGAGATCGATCCGGCGAACGCGAAGGCGATCGAGTACCTGAAGCTGGGGTATGAGCGCCGTCGCGAGTGGGACAAGCTCCTGCCCCTGCTCAAGCGTGAGGCGGCCTCGTCGCCCGAGGCGGCGCAGCTCGAGCACTACCTCTCGATCGCGCGCTTCGTGACCGAGAAGGTCAAGAAGCCTGAAGCGATGATCGAGATGTGGGAAGAGGTCATCAACCGCGACCCGGGGAACCACGATGCGCTCGCGCAGCTCGCAGGGCTTTACGAGCGGCAGAAGGACTTCGGCAAACTCGGATACGTGCTGCGTGAGCAGGCCGCGCAGACCCCTGATGCGCCTGCGCGCATCGCTCTGCTGGTAAAGCTGGGCACCATCGCGGGCGACAAGCTCAACGACGACGCGCTCGCAGTCGAGGCCTGGCGCGGCGTGCTCGCGCTCGACGCCAACGATCGTCGCGCTCAGGAGGCGCTGAAGAAGCGCTATCTCGCGATGCACGCGTGGGACGACCTCGAGGTCTTCTACGCAGAGAGCGGTAAGTGGGACGAACTGATCCGCGTTCTCGAACGCGAGACCGAGAGCCCGCAGGCGAGCACAGAGACGAAGATCTCCCTCTACTCGAAGATCGCCCAGCTCTGGGCCGAGCGTAAGGAGAAGACCGACCGTGCTGCGAAGTACCTCGAGAAGGTGCTCGAGCTCGACCCGAACTACCGCGACGCGGCTCTCCGGCTCGCGCCGATCTATCTTGCCTCGAACGATCTGAAGCGACTCGCGGGGGTGCTCGAGGTCAAGGCCAACGGCGATATGCCCGACGATCGCGTCACGACGCTCCGCGAGCTTGGCGCTCTCTATGAGGGAGCGCTCAGTGACTCGACGCGTGCGTTCGAGCGCTTTCAAGAGGCGTTTCGACTCGATCCCGAGACATCGAGCTCCGTCGAGGACCTCGAGCGCTCCGCCGAGGCCGCTGCGCGCTGGCACGATGCGGTGTCCGCGCTCGCGACGGCGCTCGACGCCGGTGGGCTCGCTGTCGAGTCGCAGGTTCGCCTTCGGATTCACCTCGCGTCGAGCCTCGCGTCGCGTCTCGATCGCGTCGACGACGCCATCGCGCGCTATCGCGAGGTGCTCGACCTCGACCCCGCGAACCTCGACGCCCTCGTCGCGCAGGAGTCTCTCCTTCGCAGCAAGCAGCGCTGGGCGGACCTTCTCTCTGTGCTCGAGCGCCGGCTCGAACTCGCGGCCGATGCCGATGAGCGTCGCGGGCTCCTCTACGCGGTCGCGGCGCTCTCTGAGAATGAGCTCGACGACGCAGAGCGCGCGGTGGCGACCCAGCTCGCGATCGTGGCCGAGTTTGGCGATGAGGAGGCCGCGCTCGCGGGTCTCGACCGCATGTATGGGAAGCTGTCGCGCTGGCATGAGCTCGTCGACGTGCTCGAGCGCGAGCTCGTGGTCCACGCCACGGCGGGTGACGACGCGCACGCCGTCGAGCTCAAGTACCGCCTCGGTCGGGTGCTCGAGGCGCACGTGGGGCGCGCGCGTGACGCCGTGGCGCACTACCGCGAGATTTTGGCTCTCTCGCCGGAGCACGAGGGGGCGCGCACTGCCCTCGAGGCCCTCCTGCGCGATCCCGAACTGCGCGCCGAGGCCGCTCGAATTCTCGAGCCCGTGTACGAGCTCCGCTCCGACTGGGAGGCGCTGATTCGCTCGGGCGAGATTCTCCTCTCGGAGGAGACCGACATCGGCGAGCGCGTCGCCCTGCTCGCGCGCATCGGCACCGTGTGTTCCGAGCACCTTGGCGATCCGCGCCGTGCGTTCGTGGCCTACGGCCGCGCGTTCCGCGAGGACCCTACGCGCGAGGACGTGCGCGATACCCTGACTGCGCTCGCCGACCCCATCGGCGCGTGGAGCGACCTCGTCGCGCTGATGCACGGTGTCGCAGAGGGCGCCGATGCCGACCTCGCGCGGGCCCTCTGGCTCCGCATCGCCGACATCGAGTTTCGGCACGTCGGGAGCATCGAGCGCGCGGTGTCTGCGTACGAGAAGGTGCTCGAGCAGAATCCCACCGACGCCGAGGCACTCGAGGCGATCGAGCAGACCTACCGCGCCGCGGCCCGGTGGACCGACCTGCTTTCGGTGTACCGCCGCCGCCTCGACCTCGCCGAGGACCCTGACGCGCGCGACGAGATTCAGGCCGCGATCGCCACGGTGCACGAGGAGATGCTCGGCAACCCCGAGGCCGCCGTGCAGGCGTGGCGCGAGGTGCTCGACGTTGATCCGACGAACCGGCGCGCGCTCGAGGCGCTCGACCGACTGTTCACGCGGCTGTCACGCTGGCAAGACCTGTCGGACAACCTCCAGACGCGCCTCTCGCTCGCGGAGTCGACCGAGGAGCAGACCGTAATTCAACTGCGTCTCGCCCTCGTTCGCGAGGAGCGTATGGCCGACATGCCTGGCTCGATCGAGATCTATCGCCAGATTCTCGAGCGTGACAACAGCAACGGCGACGCGATCACGGCGCTCGAGCGTCTCATCGAGCATCCCGAGCACGCGCAGGTCATCGCCGACATTCTCGATCCGGTGTACCGCGAGCTCGCCGCCTATGATCGCCTCGCGTACGCGTTCGAAGTACTCGCGCGCAACGCGACTGACACGGCTCGCAAGGTCGAGCTCCTTCATCGCATCGCCGAGATTCAAGAGACGGCGCTCGACCAGCCCGACCACGCGTTCGCGACCTTCACCCGCGCGCTGGCGCAGGACCCGGGCCACCAGGACACGATCGATCAGCTCGATCGCCTCTCGCGGGTGCTCCGTCGTCACGAGGATTTCGTCGCGGTTCTCGAGCAGTATATCGAGACTACCAACGATGCGATCGCGCGCGTCGCGCTGCACCGTCGCGCGGCCTCGGTCGCCGAGGAGCGCCTCACGATCGTGCCGCAGGCGATCGGTCACCAGGAGGCGATTCTCGGCCTCGACCCTCAGAACATCGAGGCAGCCTCGGCCCTCGAGCGCCTCTATGGCGTTTCGGAGAAGCCCGCGGAGCTCGCGGGGGTCTTTCTTCGCAAGGCCGAGATTCTCTCCGACGTCGGGGAGCGCGAGGACGACCTCCTGCGCGCCGCGGAGATCTTCGAGACGCTGCTCGAGCGCCCGCAGGACGCGATCGCGGCGTACACGCGCATCACCGAGATTGATGATACCGACGTGCCGTCGCTCGACGCGCTCGTCCGTCTCTTCATCACGCATGAGCGATGGGCCGAGCTGCTCGGCGTGTATGTGAAGAAGGCCGACCTCGTCGTCGAGCCCGACGAGAAGAAGCAGATCTTCTTCGACATGGCCACGGTGTACGAGGGCCAGCTCAGCGATCCGGTGAACGCCATCGCGGCGTACAACAAGGTGCTCGAGCTCGACCCCGCCGACGTTACGGCCATTGAGCGCCTCGACCATCTGTACCAGGTGCAGGGCAGCTGGACGGAACTCCTCGGCGTGCTCGAGCGCGAGGCCGACCTCGCGAGCGACCCCGCGTCGGTGATCGAGTTCCGCTACCGCATCGCGCAGTTGAACGAGACGCACCTCGACGGCACCGCGCGGGCGGTCGACATCTACCGCGACATTCTCGAGTCTTCGCCCGAGCACGCGTCGTCGCTCGCTGCGCTCACGCTGATCCTCCACGGAGACAAGGAGCCCCTCGCGGCCGCGGCCGTGCTCGAGCCCGTTCTCACCGCCGTGCAGGCCTACGATCGCGTCGTCGATGTGCTCGAGGTGCAGCTCGTCCACGCTGACGACGACCTGCGGCGCGTCGAGCTCCTGCACCGCATCGCAGACATTCAAGAGCAGGTGCTCGACCAGGCGGGCGCGGCCATTCAGGCCTTCGCGCGTGCGGTACCGGCCGATCCGCTCAACGACCATACGCTCAGCAGCCTCGAGCGCATCGCCGAGTCTCTCGGTCAGTGGCCCCTCGTCGCGCAGACCTACGATAGCGCCGTCGCCCGCCTGACCGAAGACCCCGAGAAGCGCCTCGAGCTCCTGCTCCGCGTGGCGGCCATTCTCGAGTCGCATCTGGGCGACCCGGAGGCCGCCATCGCGCGCTACCGCCTCGCGCTCGACGTCGACGCGCAGAGCAGCGCAGCGCTGCGCTCTCTCGACCGTCTCTTCGAAGCGCTCGAGCGCTGGCACGAGCTCGCCGACGTGCTGCGCCGAGAGGTGGCGCTCCCCGATATCTCGGCGGACGAGGCCCTCGAGGTGCGCTCGCGCCTCGCTCATGTGCTCGAGCACCGCCTCGCGGACGTCGACGGAGCCCTCGCGACGTACCGCGAGATCCTCGACGTGCAGGCTGACCACGCGGGCGCCATCTCGGCGCTCGAGGACATGTTCAACCGCTCGGTGCGTCGGCAGGACGTGGCCGCGCTTCTCGAGCCCATCTACCGCATGAGCGAGCAGTGGGAGAAGCTCGCCGACATTCAGTCGCGCTCGCTGGAGCTCGTGACCGACCCCGCGCTGCGACTCCAGGCGCTGATCGGGCTCGCCGAGCTCGTCGAGGAGCGTCTCTCCGACGGCGTCGGTGCCTTCGGCTGGTACGCGCGCGCCCTCAAGGAGCACCCGCTCGACGAGCGCGCCCTCACCGAGGTCGAGCGCCTCGCGGCGGTCACCGACGGTTGGGCTGAACTCACGAACGTGTACGCCGACATCGTCGAGGCTGAGGTCTCTTCGAACGACGTCAAGCGCGTGGTGGGCAAGCGTCTCGCGCGCGTTCACGAGGAAGAGCTGCAAGACCTCGCCTCGGCCGACGCAGCGTACAGCTTCGTGCTCGACGTGGAGCCCCTCGACCCGGAGGCCCTCGAGGCCCTCGATCGGCTCTACAGCGCTTCGGGCGACGCGGCCCGGCTCGCGACCATTCTCGAGCGCCGCGCGCAGGCAGCGACCGATGACGAGGCGCGCGTCGAGTACACCTTCCGCCTCGCGCAGATTCTTCAAGACTCGCTCGCGCAAACCGAGCAGGCCGTCGCGCGGTACCGCTCCATCGTCGATACGCTCGACCCGCGGCACGCGCCCAGCCTCGACGCGCTCGAGCACATCTACTTCGCCGGCGAGCGCTGGCAGGAGCTGTACGACACCTACCAGCGCAAGACCGACATCGCTGGCGGCGACGACGAGCTCGCGGAGATCTACTCGCGCATGGCGGCGCTGGCCGACCAGTACCTCGCGCGCCCCGACGACGCCGTGACGCTCCTCGACCGCGTGCTCACGCTCCGCGGCGAGGACACCGAGACGCTCGCCGCGCTCGCGAACCTCCACGAGGCCGCGGGGCGCTACCGCGAGCTCATCGACGTGCTCGAGCGACAGCTTGCGAGCGAGCTCAACGATGAGCCGCGCGTGATCATCGCGCTGCGCATCCCGGCGGTGCACCTGCATCAGCTCCGCGATGTGGAGCGTGCGATCGAGGGCTATCGCCGCGTGCTCGACATCGACCCGAGTTCGTACGACGCCCTGCGCGCGCTCGCGGACATCTACCGCGCGCAGCAGGCGTGGGAGCCCCTCGTCGAGGTGCTCCAGACGCTCATCTCGCTCGGTGCTGCCACGCTCCCTGAGGAGGAGGTCAAGGCCGCGTTCACCGAGCTCGGCGGCATCTTCTGGAACACGTTGCAGCAGGGCTATGAGGCCGTCGACGCGTGGACCCACGTGCTCGAGATTGACCCCGCGGACGCGCAGGCCATCGAGGCGCTCCTCGCGATTCACACCGCGCAGGGCGAGTGGCGCGAGGTGGTCGCGGCGCTTCAGAAGAAGGCCGACGCGCAGGAGTCTGGCGAGGCCAGGGTGCCCATCTACCTCCAGATGGCCGCCGTGTGGGAGCAGCAGATCGAGGAGCCCGACGGCGCGCGCGGCGCGTACGAGAAGGTGCTCGAGATCGATGCCCTCCACGAGCCGGCGTTCAGGGCCCTCGAGGTGCTGCACCAGAGCAACGAGCGCTGGGACGACCTCGCGACGCTCTACATCGGACGTCATGACACGCTCTCGGAGAAGGGCGAGACCCGCCTCGCGGTGCCCTTCATGCGCGTCGCGGCCACCCTCTACGACGAGAAGCTCAACGACCGCGAGCAGGCCTTCGCGGCCGCGCAGATCGCCTTCGACGAGGACGTCACCGACCGCGAGACCGTGGTGGTGCTCGAGCGCCTCGCGGGCCTCACGGGCAAGTGGAACGACCTCCTCAAGGAGACCCTCAACGGCTATCAGTCCGAGGCGCAGGGGCCGCGCAAGACGGCGCTCGGCCTGCACGTCGCGAAGTGGTACGGCGTCGAGCTGGGACACCCCGAGTGGGCCATTCCGATCTACCAGCAGATCCTCTCGGCGGAGCCTGGGAACCTCCAGGCCCTCCACGACCTCGCGACGCTCTACCGCCGGCTGGGCCAGTGGCAGAACATGCCGAAGATCCTCCAGCGCTGCGTCGACGCGTCGCGCACCGACGAGGATCGGCGCCGCTTCCAGATCGAGCTCGGTGAGGTTCTCGAGCGTCACCTCGGGCAGCCCGAGCAGGCGTTGGAGCACTACAACGCTGCCCTCGCGCTCGACGCGCGCGACCGCGACGCCCTCACGGCGCTCGCGCGCGTGTACGAGTCGCGCAGCGACTGGCGCGGCTTCGTCGACGTGCAGCGTCGCCGCATCGAGAGCGCCGACGACGTGGCCGCGGCCATCGCGCTGCGCCTCGAAGTCGGCCGCACCCTCGAGGAGCGCGTGGGCGACCTCGACGGCGCGAGCGGTGACTTCCGCGCGGTGCTCGAGAGCGACCCGGGCAACCTCGAGGCCCTCCGCGGCCTCGAGCGGATCTACGTGCGGCTCGATCAGCCGCAGGCCCTCGTGCAGGTGCTCGAGGCGCAGCTCGAGGTGGCGCCGACGGAGCGCGAGCGCATCAAGCTCCTGTCGCGCATCGGCGCAATGCTCGAGGAGCAGTTCGTCAAGCCCGACCTCGCCGTCGAGCGCTTCGAAGCCGTGCTCGAAATCGACCCCAACGACGCCAACGCGCTGCGCTCGCTCGAGCGCCTCTACCGCAACACGTCGCGGTGGTCGGAGCTCATTCACACGCTCGATCGGCACCTGGGGGCGACGCACGAGCGCCGCGACCGCGTGGCCCTCTACGAGCAGATGGGTCGCGTGTACGGCGAGGAGCTGCGCGACGCCGACCGCGCGGAGGACGCCTTCCGCAACGTGCTCGAGGTCGACCCGCAGCATGTGCCCACGCTCGAGTCGCTGAGCAAGGTGTACGAGGCGAAGGGCGACTGGGACTCGGCCGTCGTCATTCTCGAGCAGCTCTCGGATCTCATGGGCGCCGACCGGGCGCGCCAGGTCGACCTGCGCTACCGCATCGCGAAGATCGTCGAGGTTCGCCTCCAGGACGAGTACCGCGCGATGGAGATGTACCGCGGCGCGCTCGACGCCGACCCCAACCACGCGCGCTCGCTCGAGGCCTTGCGCCTGATCTCGACGCGCCGCGAGGAGTGGTACGACGTCGGGCGATACCTCGAGCGCGAGCAGCAGGTGACCGAGCAGCCCGCGGCGCGCGCGCGTCTCCTCGCGGAGCTCGGTCGCGTGAGCGCGCAGCACCTCGACGAGGGCGAGCGCGCGGTGGCCTGGTACGAGGAGGCCATTCGCAACGACCCCGATCTCGAGGAGGCCGCGTGGCACCTCGCGATGCACTACGTCTCGCAGGAGCGCTGGACCGAGGCCGAGCCGCTGATCGAGATGCTCGCGCGTCGCGCGTCGCGTCGCGACCCCGTCGAGCAGCTGCAGATTCAGATCACGGCGGGCCGCGTGGCGCAGGCGCTCGGCAAGCTCGACCGGGCCATCAAGGCCTTCACGGCCGCGACCACGCTCGACCGCGCGAGCCTCGATGCGATCCGCCTGCTCGCGGGCGCGTACTTCGAGAAGGCCGACTGGGAGAACGCCTTCAAGAACTACCAGCTTCTGCTGGTGCACCACAAAGATGCGCTCGATGCGGAGGGCCTCGCGGACCTCTACTATCGCCTCGGCGTCGTGAAGCGCGAGCAGAACGACCGCCGTCGCGCGGCGAACTTCCTCGAGAAGGCGCTCGAAGAGGTGCCGGGCTATCGCCCCGCCATCGAGGCGATGATCGCCACCTACCTCGGAGCCAACGAGTGGGATCAGGTGATCGCGTACAAGAACATGCTGCTCGAGCAGGAGTTCGACGACGCGAAGCGCCTGCCGATGATCATCGAGGTCGCCGAGCTCTGGCAGGACAAGGCCAAGAACCCGCAGAAGGCCATTCAGAGCTACGCGGCGGCGCTCGAGATCACCCCGAAGGATCGCCCGCTGCTCAACAAGCTCCTCGGGCTCTACCAGGAGACGGGGCAGTGGACGAAGCTCGTCGAGATCATCGGCACCATCTCGGACCTCGAGACGCGCCCGGAGATCAAGTCGAAGTTCGCGTACACCATCGCCTCGATCTTCAACGATCGGCTCAAGGACTCGGAGCAGGCGCTCACGTTCTACAATCAGGCGCTCGACCTGAACCCCTCGGAGCTCAAGCCCTTCGCGAAGATCAACGAGATTCTTACGGCCCGTAAGGACTTCAAGAACCTCGAGCGCAACTTCCGCAAGATGCTGCACCGCGTGGCGGGCAAGAGCGAGCGCGACCTCGAGTTCAACCTGCTTCACAACCTCGGCATCATCTACCGCGACCGGCTCGCGCAGCCCGACGCGGCCATCAAGGCCTTCGTGATGTCTTCGGAGCGCCGCCCCGACGACATCGCGGAGCACAAGATCCTCGCCGAGCTCTACACGCGCGAGAACAACGCCGTCGAGGCCGTGGCGCGCTGGCGGACCATCCTCGAGAAGGACCTCACCAACGCCGAGGCCCTCAACTCGATGTACGACCTCTATTACAAGGGTCGTCAGTACGACAAGGCGTGGTGCGTGGCCTCGTCGGCGGTGTTCCTCCTGCGCGAGGGCGCGAAGGAAGAAGCCCGCGCGTTCTACGAGCAGTACAAGCCGCGCAGGCCGCTCGCGGCGACCGGTCGGCTCACCGAAGAGCAGTGGATCAAGCTGCTGTTTCACCCCGATGAGGACCCCGTCACCGGGAAGATCTTCGCGTCGATTCTGGGCCCGTTGCGCAAGGCCAAGACGCGCCCCGTGGCGCAGTTCGGCTTCACGCAGAAGGAGCAGCAGGACCCGGCCACGTCGAGCGTCGCCCTCGTGAAGGCGCTCGCGAGCACGGCCGGCGCGCTCAACCTCCCGGTGCCGTGGATCTTCATCCGGCAGAACCAGCCGGGCGGCCTCGGGTTCGTGCCGAGCGAGCCCATCGCGTCGTTCGCCGGCAGCGGCCTGCTCTCGGGCCTCACGCCGCAGGAGCTCGCTTTTGTGGCCGCAAAGCACATGGCGTACTACCGCAACGAGCACTATGCGCGCGTGCTGTTCCCGACCACGCAGGAGCTCACGTCGATCATGCTCGCGGCCATCAAGCTGGTGAAGATCGACCAGCAGGTGCCGGCCGAGGCCGAGGCCACGGTGCAGCAGCTCGGGCCGCTCGTTCAGCAGGATCCCATCGCAGTCGAGGGCCTCCGCAAGGTGGTGAAGTACTTCCTCGAGCAGGGCGGGTCTTCGAACATCAAGCGCTGGTACCAGGCCGTCGAGCTCACCTCGGCGCGCGCGGGCTTCCTGCTCTCGGGCGACCTCGAGATCTGCAAGAAGATGCTCGCGATGGAGCCCGGCCTCCCCGGCGACGTCTCGCCCGGCGAGAAGCTCAAAGACGTGGTGCTGTTCTCGCTCTCGGAGAACTACTTCACGCTCCGCGAGGCGCTCGGCATCAACTTTCAGTCGGCCGCGGCCTACTGAGCCCGCCTCGACTCGCGGCCTCGCTCTCTTCGAGGGTGGGGCCGCGAGACCGCTCTTCGATCAAGCTTCAATCATAGGGTTTTGAGCGTGTCGCGGCGCGCGCGACGCGTCTCAGGCGAGGTGCGTGCGGAAGAAGGCGAGCATGCGCGACCACGCGAGCGCGGCGCACTCGGGGCTGTACACGTCGGGGCGCGTGTCGTTCACGAAGGCGTGCTCGGCGTCGTAGACGTGGAGGTCGAAGGTGCGCCCGCGGGCCGAGAGCGCGTCGTGGATGGCCGTCGCGGCGGCCACGGTGACCCACGGGTCGCGCGACGAGACGTGGGCCTGAATGGGCGGCACGTCGGCCGTCGCCCAGGGCGTGTATTGCGCGGGCGGGATGCCGTAGAACATCACCGCGGCGGCGAAGCCGGGCACGTTGCACGCGGTGGCGAGGGCTCCGGCGCCGCCCATGCAGAAGCCCGTGACGCCGACCTTCGCGCCGGCGCGCGGATGCGCTTCGAGGAAGGCCTTCGCGCCTGCGATCTCGTCGAGCGCGACGGACCACTGGAGCTCGGTCATGAGGCGGTGCGCGTCGGCGGGGCTGGTGGCGACCTGGCCGTGGTAGAGGTCGGGGGCGAGCGCCGCGAAGCCCGCGTCGGCGAGGCGCGAGAGCAGCGTGCGGACGTGCGCGTTGAGGCCCCACCACTCGTGGAGCACCACCACCGCGGGGCCCTTCGCGTCGCCCGCGGGGAGCGCGAGCGCGGCGTTCACCGTGACGCCTGTGGGCGATGGAAAGCTCACATTCTCGATCATTGAAATAGGTCTCCTGGTCAGGTGCGTGACATGAGCGCGTCGAAGATTTCGTCGCGGCGGATGGTGCCCGCCATCGCGGCGGCCATGGTGCGAAACACGGGCGCGTCGATGCGACGCTCCTTCGCGAAGGCCACGACGCGCGGCACCAGCGTGGGCGCTTCGACGCGCTGACCGGCGCGGGCGCGGGCCTGCTCGATGGTGGCGCCGTCGGCGAGCGCGGCGCCGAGGAGCACCTCGGGGCGCTCGTCGCCCGCGAGCGCGGCCATCACGTCGCCGATGCCCGCGAGCGAGAAGAACGTGCTCGCCTCGGCCCCGGCCGCCTGCGCGATGCGCGACGCCTCGTGGATGCCGCGTGTGAGCAGGCCCGCGAGCACGCCGGGGCTCACCCCGATGGCGCGGCCGAAGCCCACCGCGACGAGGAGGCAGCCGTTGAGGGCGCTGGCCCACTCGAGGCCGGTGATGTCGGGCGTGATCGAGACCCGCAGCGTGTTGCTCTCGAGCGCGCCGCGCACCGCGTGGGTGACCTCGGGGTAGCGCGAGGCCACCACGAGTACGCCGGGGCGTCCGTCGACGAGGTCTTGCGCGACGCCGGGGCCGCCGAGCGCGCCGACGCGACGGCAGGGCGTCTCGGTGCGGATCACCTCGGAGATGGGCATGAGCCCTTCGCCCGAGAGGCCGCGGATGCCATGGATCACGTAGTGCGAGCCGTCGATCACGTCGCCGAGCTGACGCGTGACGTCGCGCACCACCTCGGAGGGCACCGCCACCAGAATGAGCGTGGCGCGCCTGGCGAGGAGCTTGAAATCGTCGGTGTGCTCGACGCCCTGCGCCTCGGCCGCGCGCTCGACGCGGCGCGAGCAGAGGACCACGGTGCGGCCTGCGCGACGGGCCGCGCACGCAAGCGCGACGCCCCACCGACCGCCGCCTACGACTCCTACCGTCGTGCTCATGGCGCTCAGCCCTTTCGCGAGGGGTGGTAGCCCAGGCCGCTCACCGCGAGGCGGTTCTGGTAGTAGAGCACCAGGTTGGTCTCGCCGATCATGTAGCCTCCGTCGGTGCGGGTGAGCACCGGGCGCGTGTGGTAGCCCGACCAGGCGCGCACGGCCTCGTCGATGAGCTCGCTCGCGGTCGCATGGCGCACGCCGGGGGCTAGCACGAGGTCGCCCGCGTCTTCGAGGGCGCGGGCCTTCGCGGTGACGTCGTCGACCCTGCGCGCGAGCTCGTCGGAGGGCACGAAGACCTCTTCGCGGTGCCGCAAGAGCGAGAAGAGGTCGGCCCCGGGGTACATCTCTCGCAGCTTCGCGAAGGTGGCCGCGGCCACGAGGGAGGTGGGCATGGCCACGGTCTCGCGGGCGTACGAGCGGCAGATGGCCTCGCCGAGCTCGCGGGTGTACTGCGCGTCGCGGGCCTCGTCGACGACGTACTCTCCGTCGCGGGTCACGTACGTGGCGGGGTCTACCGTGCGGCCGCGGTGGTCAATGGAGCGGCCGTCGGCGCACACGCGGTTGGTGAACGGATCCATCGGCTGGCCGAAGCGGATCACGATGGACCCCGTGGTGCGCGACAGCTTGCGGAGCAGCGTGAAGATGCGATCGAGCTGGGTGCTCTCGTCGTCTTCGATGATGTAGCGGTTGCGGCCCGTCTCGGCGAGGTAGTCTTCGACGAGGGTGGAGGCCTCGAGGGTGAGCAGGTAGTTGATGGTCGCGGGCACGAAGAACACGCGCTGCGGGTGCCCCCGGCGGAGCGAGTGCGTGAAGGCCTCGACGCCGGTGCCCATGAGCCCGAGCTTGAGCCGCTCTTCGACCACGTTCGACCGACCGCGCGTGCCGCCGGGGAAGAACAGCGAGTGGAAGCCCCGCTCGATGAGCACCGCGGAGTACGTCTTGAGCACCTCTTTGTAGATCTCGTGCTTGATGCGCCGGTCGACCTTGTAGGCCCCGAGGTTCTGCATGAAGTACGAGAGGAAGGGGTTGGCGAAGAGGTTCTTGCCGGCGCCGTAGCTCACCGGGGGCAAGCCCTCGCGGTCGAGCGCGAAGCCGAACACCACCGAGTCGAGGTTCGACGAGTGGGTGGGCACGAACACGAGCGTGCCCTTCTGCGCGAGCGACCGGAGGGTGTCGACGGGGCCCTGCGTGATGAGGTGCCTCTGCAAGAGCCTCGCGCCCTCTTCGGCGAGCGAGAAATCTTTCGGCGCGAGCAGCAGCGTGAGGGCGCGCGGGAGCACCTTCGTCGAGAGCGAGAACACCCGCGGGTTGAAGTTGCCCGCCACGTCGCGCGCGTAGCGCCGCGCGAGCTCGTCGAGGCGCGACACGCGGTCGGCCTCGCTCATGCGCCCGACGGTGCGCGCGAGCTCGCGGAAGCGCATGTACTCACCCCGCTCCTTGCCGGGGTGCGCCTCGAGCCGCTTGATCTCGTTGTAGGCCGCGTCGTTGAGGAGCAGCAGCGGGTCGCGGGCCGCGCGCACCACGCGCCCGGCGACCTCTTCGACGATCGACTCGCGCTCGTCGTTGAAATGAAAGATCGGGGCTTCACCCATGGCGCGCGGACGGTACACGATCCACGCGTGCACCGGGTACGCGCTCGTTGACAAGCGCCGCCCTTTCCAGCGAGAGAGGCGCTCGTGCGCGGTGACGAGACGACACGCGGGGCTTCGCCGGTGCCGAGGGTGCTGATGGCCGTAGCGGTGCTCGCGGGGCTGTGGTTCGCGCGCTCACAACTCATGCGCGCGGAGGCCCCGACGCGCAGCCCCGACGGCGCGGCGTACCTCCGCGAGATCGCGCCGATGCTGCGCCGCGTGGGCTGCGCGCGCAACGGCTGCCACGGCGACGGGCGCACCGCGCTGCGGCTCTCGCCGGAGGTCGTCGACGCGGCCGACGCCGTGCGCGAGTTTCACGAGGCGTCGGCGCTGGCGGGGGTTCTCTACGCGCGGGCGACGGGCGAGGGGCACCGGGCGGTGCTTCGCGCGGGGTCGTGCGAGGCGGAGGCGCTGCGCGCGTGGGCGGCGGGGCGCGCGCCGGGGCGCTGTCAGAGCGGCGGGCCGCAGAGGCGCGTTGTGCGGTAGCACACGAGGTTGGTGGGGCACGCGGGCGCGGCGGGGTCGCACGCGATGGGCATGCAGCGCGTGTAGAGCACGCACGGACCCCAGCAGGAGCCCGACACCGAGGCCACCTCGCCGCCGCCCGCGCACACCGGCGGGATGCGGTCGCACAGGGCGTGCGACGGGTCGCAGTCGACGAGGGCGCTCGCGTCGGGGGCCACGCCGGCGTCGCAGATCCAGCCCGCGGGGCCGCAGGTGCAGGGGCCCGGCGGGCGTCCGATGCAGGCGCATTGCGAGGTGAGCACCATGCCCTCGCCGCAGCGCCACGCGCCGCCGCTGCAGGTGGCGATGGTGAGCGCGTCGCCGCAGGTGCCGCCGACGGTGCCGCTCACGCACGAGGGGGCGTCGCCGTTGCAGCCGCTCGCGTCGGTGGTGACGTCGACCGCGGCGCGGTCGGCGGGCGCATCGCCGGGCGTCGCGTCCGCGAGGGGTGCGTCGGGGGCGGGGGCATCGACGACGTCGATGGAGGCTCGATCGGGCGCGGCGTCGGAGGCGACGTCGGGCGCGGCCGCGTCGGCGGCGGCGTCGAGGGCGCCATCGGCCGCGGCGTCGACGGCGCTGTCGGCGCCAGGGGCGGTGGGCGTCGTGTCACCGCAGGCTGCGAGCGCCGCGACCGAGGCGAAGAGAAGGAGCGTGCGATGCTTCATCGCATGAGCGTAATGCGATCGCTCGTGCGATCAAAACACTCAGCGTCGGGCGCTTCGAAACGAAGCGAGCGGTGCAACCGTCACCCGCCGCCTTTGGCTTGTGTAGTTACTCCGCTTCGACGACCTGCTGATGTCCCCCGACATCAACAGGTCTGAGTGGCGCGCCCGAGAGGAATCGAACCTCTAACCTCCAGATCCGTAGTCTGATGCTCTATCCAATTGAGCTACGGGCGCGTTGGGGAGACGGGTTGTATCCAGGTAACCCCAGGGTGTCAACAATAAATCTTCTGCGCTTCGTTCGATTGCGTCGGCGACGGGTGCTTCGCGTCGCGTCGCGCGTCGCGCTGTGTGCACGGACGCCTTGCAGGCGGGGCCGCGATTCGAGAGTCTCACGGCGCGTGAAGTCCTGTCCTGCGTGCAAATCGAACTTTCCCGGCAAGACCCCGCGGTGCCCCCTCGACGGGTCGTCGCTCATCGACGCGGGGGCCGACCTCCTGGGCGGTCGCGTGGTCGCGGGGCGCTACCGCTTCGTCGACCGCTGCGGCGCGGGCCCTGTCTCCGAGGTGTATCGCACCATCGACGTGCGCACGGGCGCTCTCGTGGCGGCGCGCATTCTCCCGCAGCAGGTGGCCGCCGATCCGTGGTACGGCGCGCGCTTGCAAGAGCAGGTGCGCTGCTTTCGTCGCGCGGCGCCGCACGACGCGCTCATCCCCGTGCTCGACGTGATCGACGACGTGGCGGGCGGCCGCACGCTCGTGGTCACCGAGTTCGTCGCGACGCCGCCGCTGCCGCACGTGCTCGTGGCGGGGCCCGTGGCGCTCCCGGCTGCGCTCGACGCGGGGGTTCAGCTCGCGGCCCTCGTCGAGCACCTGCACGCGCGCGACGTGCTCGCCCGTGACCTCCGCGCGGGGGCGGTGTTTCTTCCGCCCGCCGCGGGGGGGAAGGTGCGCGTCATTTTCGACGCGCTCGCCATGGGGCCCGCGTGTGCGCTCGACACAACGTCCGCCGTGCACTCGATCGCACCCCACATGGCCATCGGGTACTACGCGCCCGAACGCCTGCGCGGCGAGGCGGGCGCTGCGCCCGGCGACGTGTACGCGATGGCCGCGCTGCTCTTCGAGATCGTCGCGGGGCGCCCGGCGTTCTATGGCGCCTCGGCCGACGTGGTGCGGGCCCACCTCGAGGCGCCGCCGCCCGTGCTGCGCCACGTTCACGCCGCGATGCCCGAGGCGCTCGAGGCCCTCTTCATGCGCATGTTCGCCAAGGTGCCGCGGTTTCGTCCGAGCGCCGCCGAGGTGCGTGCCGAGCTGGTGGCGATTCGCGTCGCGCTGGGGTGACGTGGGCGCTGTAGCACCGCGCGCGGTCGCGGTGATATGAGTAGCGGGTGTTGTGCCGCGCGGTGTCGAGCACCGCGTGCGGCCGCGCGGAGGCTCCACGTTGAACGCACGCATCGATGCGCTGATCGAGAAGGTCAAGACCGCGCGCTGGCTCGACACCGGGGGCGCCGCCGGCGAAGACCTCGACGCGCGCGTCGCGGCGCACGTGGCGGCCTTCGGGCGCGCGCTCGTGAAGGCCGACGCGACGCTCAAGGCGCCAGGGCTCCGCGTTACGCGCTGCGCCGAGGAGCTGTGCTCGACGTTTCTCTCGAAGTGGGGCGCCGCCGCCACGCGCAAGGACGTGTGGGGCTTTCAAGAGGCCCTGCGCCGCGCCAACGCCGCGCGCTGGATGGAGTCCGACGACGACGTGCGCTCGTCGCAAGAGGCGCTCGAGGCCGCGCTCACCGACTCGCTCGTGCGCTCGTTCTCGCTGTGCTTCGGCGCGCCGGTGAAGGACCCGCCCTTCATGCGCGTGGCGCGCAACGAGCTCGCGTGGCTCGCGCGCGACGACGACGAGCCCTCGCCGTGGGGGCCGCTGCTCGACCTCTGGGCGATGGGCGCGTGGCCCGTGTGGCTCCCCGACGGCGTGGTGATGGTGTACGTGCCCGAGCGTCGCGACGGCGAGGTGGCGTGGGTGCCCGAGTCGCCGACGCCGTGGGATCTCCCCGCCGTGGCGGGCGAGATGATGACCACCTTTCGCGCCGAGTGGGCCGACTGGAAGTTTCGCCAGAAAGACGCGCTCCTCACGGTGCCCCGTTACCGCGTCGCCGCCGCGGCCGAAGACCTGCTCGTGGTCTTCGACGCCGAGTGGATTCACCCGTACGTGTACCCCCTTCGCAAGCGCGAGATTCTTCTCGGGCGCATCGCGGGCAACGACATCGTGCTCGCCAAGGGCAACGTGTCGAAGCGCCACGCGGCCATCATGCGCAGCGACGGGCGCTGGTTCGTGGGCGACATCGGCAGCTCCGGCGGCACGTTTCTCAACGGCCGCAAGGTGACCGACCCGACGCTCCTCGAGCCGGGCGATCGCATCACGTTCTCGGGCATGACCCTCAGGGTGCTGCAGCCCGGCGAGGTGGCCGTGGTCGCGGGGCCCCTCGTCGACGAGTCCGCGGGCTGATCGCGCCGCGGCGCGCGTGAGGCTTGCGCCGCGCCCCTCGGGTGCGCCACGCTGCCGCCCCGTGTCAGGTAGCGATCGCCGCGACGTGTTCCTCGAGGTCGATTCGGCCGCAGCGCCCGAGCGCGCGCGCGCATCGTCGCTCGATGGGGGCGCGTACCTCGAGCCCGCGGCTGCGCCCGATAACGAAGCGTCGAGCCCCGAGGCCGCGCCGCGCCGCAAGAAGGTGCGCGCCGCGGACCGCGCTCCGCCCGCGGGCGACCAGGTGTCGCTCGCCATCGTGGCGGCGCTGCAGGGGGAGCGTCCGCTCATGTGCGCGCTGTGGCCCGACGTGCCCGCCGTCGAGCTGCTGCGCACGCCGCCGCCCGACGAGGCCTTCGCCGCGCGCTGCGATTTCGCGCGCCGCGCCCTCGACGCCGTAGCCCGCCGCGACGCCGAGTCGCGGGCGCGCGCCGACGTGGCGCAGCGGTCGCTCCAGCGCTCGCTCGACGCGCTCGCCGCGACGGGGGCCTCAGCCCGCGACGCCGCGCTGGCCGAGCTGCGCCGCGCGCAGGTGGGCGACCTCATGGCC
>CANMAT010000003.1 GCA_947494865.1 Deltaproteobacteria bacterium | reverse complement strand
GAGGGGCTGCGGGGCACGCGGCGCTGCTCGACTCCGACGAGGGGCGTCGCCTGGTGCTCGCGACGATGATCACCACCCGCGAGACGGCCCCGCTGGCGGCTCTCGCGCGCTCGACCACGGCGGCGCTCGCGGCGCGCCTCGACGCCATCGCGGCGCTCGGTCGCACCGGGGGCGACGAGGCGGTGGCGGCGCTCGGCGCGCTGGCGCTCGACAAGAAGCAGGGCGACGCGGCGTTTCGCAAGGCGGCGTACCGCGCGCTGCGCCGGGCGCGCCGGGTCAACGAGCGCGCGCAGAAGGAGGCGGCGCGATGAGCGCTTCACAAGCATCGCGCACGGTGTCGGTGCGCTACGCGAACCGTAGCGGCGTCGGCGCGACGAACGAGCGCGCGACGGTGGGCCTCGGGCTCGACGACGGGCGCCCCGCGGTGGGCGTGCGCGCGAAGGTGCGGCGACCGGGGCTCTTTCGCGACGCGGTGATGACCGCCATCGCGGTGCAGGGCAGCGACCTGCGGCACAAGAGCAAAGACCGCACGGCGTACCTCGCGTACCTGATGAAGCAGGGCAAGAAGGCCACGGCGGCCATCTGGGAGGCGCAGAAGGCCTTTCTCGACGAGTCGCTCGCGGTCGACGAGAAGCGCTCGACGGTGCTCGACGCGCTCTTCACGGTGCACCCCGACGAGGTGTCGCTCGAGGTGTTCTCGCAAGACGAGAGCTCATACGCGCGGCTCGCGCTGCACAACGAGCTCTTCGAGGGCCGCGAAGCCCTTCACGGTAGCACCTTCGTCGACCTCAACGCCGACCTCGTGGGCGCGCTCGACCGGATGCGCACGTACCTCCCGGTGCACCTCGACGCAGGCACCGCGCGCGGCGCGTCGGTGAAGCTCCCCGAAGAGAGTCGTACGGCCGACGTCCCGTGGTCGTGGATCCGCGGCTTCTTGCAGGTGCAGTCGGCGGCCACGCTCCCGGCGGCGACGTGTGAGCTCGCGCCCGTCGACCTCTACAATGTTCTCTTCGCGCTGCGCTCGCGGCGCGCCAAGAAGTCTCCGCGCGCGCTGCGCTTCGAGCTCGTTCCGGGGGCGCCGCCGCGCATCGTGCTCGAGCCGTGGGAGATCGTGCTCGAAGGCCACGGGCCTGTGTACAAGGGCCCGGCGCCGCGGGTGATTCGCACCTTCGGGCGCCAGCGGCTCATGTCGCTGATGCGCGTATTGCCCCACGTGAAGGGCGTGAAGGTGCAGCTCCTGGGCGCCGGCCTCCCGGTGTTCTGGACGCTGGACCTCGGCGTGGCATCGCTCACCGTGGCCCTCACCGGGTGGACCGAGAGCGGCTGGTCGAGCGCCGCCTCGTTCGACGCGCTCACGCCGCCGCGCGAGGCCGCGGGGCTCGCCGACGCGCTCCACCAACGGCTGCGCGCGCAGGGCCCGATGTCGCTCGATGCGCTCGTGAAGGCTTCGAACGCCAGCGTGGCCGACGTGCGCGCCGCGATGCAGCTGGAGTCGCTGCGCGGGAGCGTTCTGTACGACCTCGCGCGGGGCGTGTATCGCCCGCGAGAGCTCTTCCCTGAAGCCGTCGATGCGTCCATGATTCGCTACGGCAACGTGCGTGAGGAGCGCGCGCACCGGCTGTTGGGCGACGGCGAGCGCACGCCCTCGGGCGAGGTGCGCCTCACGAAGATTCACGAGATCATGGGCGAGGGGGTCGAGATTCACGGCGAGGTGATCGACAACGAGGCGCACCGCGGCTTCGCGCCGAGCTTCACCATCGACCTCGAGGGCAGGGCCACCAACGCGACGTGCGGCTGCCCGGCGTTTCGTCGCGCGGGCATGCGCGAGGGCCCCTGCGAGCACATGATCGCGCTGCGCCTCGCCTTCGCGCGCCGCCGCGCGGAGGAGGAGCGCGTGCGGCAGACCCCCGAGGGGCGAAGGCTCATTCGGGCCGAGACGCGCACCTTCGTTCGGCGCGACGCGCAGGGAAAGGAGCAGGTGTACCGCCTCTCGCTCGACGCGCGCGTCGTGCGGGTGAGGTGGGGCGCGCGCAGCGAAGAGGGGCGCGAGCAGAGCCTGTGGTTCGACGGCGACCGCGAGGCGCGCGAGGCGTACTTCGGTCGCATCGAGTCGCTGGCGAACGAAGGGTTTATCGACGCCGAGAGCGCCTACGCCTGAGGGCGCAGACGGTCTACGGTACACACGACACGAGAGGGAGGTGCGACGAGCGACGACGAAGCGAGTGTGAGTGAGAGAGCGCCTCCGACGGGCATCAGCCGATGCGCCTCGTGCGCAGGGGCGATGATGCGTCGCCCCGGAACTCTCAGTCCGTCACTCGCTGCAAGGTAGCCTGTTCTTGGAGATATCATGCAGGGGGTCCGTCCGCGGCACCGCTGTCTGAACCCACGACGCAGGCGCCGTGCAGCGGTGCCGCGGACGGACCCCCTGCATGATATCTCCGGTGAGGCTACCGATGCCCCTTGTGGGATGGTGGTGTCCGACGGAGACGCTCCCTCACTCACACACGCTGCGCTGTTGGCTCGACCCGTTCATCGAAGGTCTCCGCGGAGAGTCGCTGGTCGCGCCAGCCGTCGCGCCTCGTGCGCGGGGGCGATGATGCGTCGCCCTGGATCGGTCAGCTGCACACACTCCGCATGGTAGCCTGTTCTTGGTTACGCCCTTACCCGGACAACTAGTACGGGTTGAGAGCGGAACCAACGACGCTGGCGTCGTTTCTCAACCCGTACTAGTTGTCCGGGTTAGGGCGTAACCGGTGAGGCTACCGATGCCCCATGTGGGATGGTGACGCGACCGGCGCCTCCCCGCGGTGACCTTCGAAGCACACGCTCCCAGCGAGAGGTTCTCGCTCTCCGCAGTTCGCAGGGCTTCGATTCCCGTCACCCGTGGATCACCGATGACCGCCAAGATCGACACGATGGTGCAGAGCGCCGCCCCGGTGCTGCTCCCGCTCCCAAAGGGGCACCCCGCTCCCGCGGCCGCCGCGGCCCCCACGCGCGAGCTCGACCGGGAGAAGAAGCGCATCGAGCACGAGGCCCGCGTCACCCGTTGGAAGGCCATCGCCGAGGCGGGGGGCATCATCCCCTGGGTGCGCGCCGAGCTCGTGGCGAAGAACCTCTCGACGGAGCACCTCGATCCGACCACGATGTCGGGCAAGGAGCGCGAGCACTACAAAGAGCAGAAGAAGAGCGAGGTCGTCGAGCGCCGCACGCTGCGCCGCCTCGCGTGGCAGGCCTGGCAGGCGACGCACATCACCCACCTCGGCACGTCGGTGCACTGGGATGAAGACCGCTCGCCGGACCGCTTCGATGTCGACCATCGCGAGGCGCGCCTCGAGGCCAACCACACGGCGAAGCTCGAGACCCCCGACGACCTCGCGAAGGCCCTCGGCGTCACCATTCCGCGCCTGCGCTGGATGACCTTTCACCGCGACGTGGACACGGGCACCCACTATCGCCGCTGGCAGATCCCCAAGCGCGACGGCACGCATCGCACCATCACCGCGCCCAAGCGCGACCTCAAGACCGCGCAGCGCTGGGTGTTGCGCAACATCGCCGAGAAGCTCCCGGTGCACGGCGCCGCCCACGGGTTTCTGGCCGCGCGCTCCATCGTGACGAACGCCAAGGTGCACGCGGCCGCCCACGTGCTCCTCAAGGTAGACGTCAAAGACTTCTTTCCTACCGTGACCTGGCGCCGGGTGAAGGGGCTCTACCGCAAGGCGGGATACCCCGAGCAGGTGGCCACGCTCCTTGCGCTGCTCGCCACCGAGTCGCCCCGCGAGGCCGTGCAGTTTCGCGGAAAGACCTTGTACGTAGCCTCGGGGCCCCGCGCGCTGCCGCAGGGCGCGCCTACGTCTCCCGCCCTCACCAACGCCCTGTGCCTCCGGATGGACCGTCGCCTCTCGGGCCTCGCGCGGGTCTTCGGGTTTCGGTACACCCGCTACGCCGACGACCTCACCTTCTCGTGGCGTCCGCCCGCCGCGGTGGTCGAGGGCACGCACCCGAAGGCCGCGGTGGGCGCCATGCTCCGGGGCATCGGGCAGATTCTCCGCTCCGAGGGCTTCGCGCTCCACCCGACCAAGACCGAGGTGCTCCGTCGGGGCAACCGGCAAGAGGTCACCGGGCTCGTCGTCAACAAGGCGCCCGACGGGGTGCCCGACGCACGGGTGCCCCGCGCGGTGCGCAGGCGGCTCCGCGCGGCCGTGCACAACCGCGAGAAGGGCAAGGCCGGCAAAGAGGGCGAGACGCTCGCGCAGCTCTCGGGCATGGCCGCCTTCGTACACATGACCGACGCGCCCCGCGGCAGAGCCCTGCTCGACCGCATCGCGAAGCTCTCCAAAGCCTGAAGCACCCCTCGCGCCCCGCGTCGGGCGGTACCTTCTGCACGGTGTGGGTTGTCAGTTTACTGACACCTGTCGCAACACACTCTGGAATAGACTCCGCGCGCACGGTGCCCGCGCGTGGCACCCGGGCTGCTACACGCAGCGCCACACAGGTGTCTTCGCGGCCGCGCAGGCGTCTTCGAAGGGGTTCGCGCTGTCTCTCAACACATTCGCGGCGCGTGCCGCGAGGAGCAATCGAATGAAGGTCCGTTCCAGCGTAGGCTGGCTCTGGATGGTTGGAGCGATGTTCGCCATGGCGGGCCCGGCGACGCCGGGGTGCGCCACCGAGCGCGCGCCCATCAACCGCGTTCAGCCCGACTACATCCGCAAGTCCGATGTGATCCCCTCGCAGTACGCGGCCATTCTGCGCGCGCCGCCGACCCTGCGGGATCGGTCGCGCCCGCCGACCCTCTCGCAAGAGGTGATTCGCGCCGAGGCGCAGTGGTACCACCAGATCACCGTGCTCGATAAGCCCGCCACCACGGGGGCCTCGGGCGTCACGTCGTACACCCAGGTCGAGCGCATCTACTGGGAGGTGACCGAGAACCTCCTCATCGCGCGCCAGGGCTACGAGCGTTTGCAAGACGCGCAGAACGCCGCGAGCACGGGGCAGGGCACGCGGCAGGGCGAGATCGTCGCGGCGTACACCATCGACTCTCACTTCGACATTCGCAACGACTACAACGCCACCACCGGCGAGCCCCTCAACGTGGTGGTCGAGAACACCACCGACCGGCCCTGGTTTCAGCGCGAGTTCATGCGCGTCGACTGGTCGCGCAACCTCGTGGGCACCTTCACCCCCATCACGGGCGTGGCGTGGGGCTCGATGCAGGCCGAGGCGCAGGCGTACATCAACACCCCCGACGACCCGAACCGCCCGGTGTTCGACTACGGCACCCTCAACGGCCAGGCGAACGCGCTCACGTACTTCGACGTCACCAACCGGATGATCCTGCACCCGGAGACGGTGCGCATCGAGGGCGCTGGCTCGGTGCCGGCGTGCCTCCTCTACGATCGCATCACCGAGTCGTGCGAGCCCGCCGACGTGCTCATGCGCGTGTCGTTTCGCCGCGTCGACCCCTCGCGCGACTACGCCCCCATGGCCCTCGACGGCCACCGCATGGAGCGCTTCGGCTTCTTCGAAGACGCGCGCAACGGCTTCAACGCCCGCACGGGCACGCCGGGGCAGGTCGAGCGGCGCCACTACGCCAACCGGCACAACCTCTGGCAGCAGCACCACGTGAGCGCCCCCGCGGGCGCGCTCGACCACAAGGCCGGCGACCCCGCGTGCGCGAGCGACCTCGAGTGCCTCGGCGTGTCGCCCACCGCGAAGTGCGACCTCGCGCCGGGGCCCAACCGCGGCCGCTGCGGTGAGGTCTACGTGCGCTGCGCGCCCAGCTCGCGCGCCGGCGACGAGGCCTCGCGGGCCCGAGAGGCCGACGCGCTCTGCGAGGCCCTGCCGGGCATGGGGGCGGGCTCCGGCGCGCACTGCGACCTCGACGTGGCGTCGACGCGCGGCGACCGCCTGGGGCTGTGCCTCCTGCCCTACCGCCAGCGCACGGTGCGCCCCATCGCGTACCACCTGTCGCCCAACTACCCCGCGCGCATCATGCCCGTGACCGACACGATCATGGGCGAGTGGCGTCGGGTGTTCAACCACGCGGTGCGCGAGGCCCGCTACCGCGAGTGCGTGATCGACCCGCGCGGCGGCGGCGCCGCGAGCTGCGAGCGATGGCGCAGCGACACGGCCGCGGAGACGCGCGACGCCCGCGCCGTCTGGACGGCGTGCCACAACCCCGTGTGGGGCACCGACGCGGCGAAGCCCGGCGCGCACACGCAGGCCGAGGTAGACGCCGCGCGGGCCGCGGGCTGGGACAACGAAGCGTGCGGCCCGCAGGGCACGAGCGCGCGCCTCGGCGACACGCGCTACAGCATGCTCGCCTCGGTGAACGAGTACGACGCGCAGGGCCCCTGGGGCCTCGCGATGATCACCGGCGACCCGACCACGGGCGAGGTGCTCTCGGGGCGCGGCTCCGTGTGGCTCACCGTCACCGACGCGCAGGCGGCCTTCGCCACCGACATGATTCGCATTCTGAACCGCGAGATTACCCCCGAGCGCTTCGCCCTCGGGCAGACGATCTTCGACGCGTACGACTACGTGCGCTCGCTGGGCGGCCGCGACGTGCGCACGGGCTCGAGCGTGCCGTACACGCCGCGGCCCGTGCACCGCGACTACGAGAGCGCCGACGAGATTCGCACGGTGCTCAACCAGACGACGCTCGCGCACATGCGCACGGTCGCGCCGGAGGATCAGCCGCGCCTCGAGGCCTCACAGATTCGCGCGCTGGCCACCGACGCGACGAGCGGCGAGGTGAACGACCAGTACCTCCTGCGGAGCCTCACGTCGCAGTACGCGGCGGAGCTTCCGCACACGAGCACCGAAGACGCGACCGCGCGCATGGCCCGCATGCAGGGCACGCCCATCGAGTCGATGGTGGTCGACCGCGAGATGCTGCTCGGGCAAGAGATCAACCCCGACCTGCGCACGCAGGAGGCCGTCGCGGCGGCGTCGCCGTTTCGCAACAACAGCATGGCGTTTCGCCAGGCGCGCGAGCAGTGGCAGCGCGCGATGCAGACGCACGAGTGCCGCGCCGACGCGGCCTTCAGCGACGATGTGATCTCGGTGCTCATGCACCGCTTCCGGTCGAACGTGGTGCCCGAAGACGTGCGCTTCGGACGCACGTGGAACTTTCACGCGCAGGGCGCCCCCGCGACGTGCCCCGACGCGGTGGAGGTCGACGGCGAGGGGCGCAGCAACTGCCCGCTCGACTACGACGTGATTCAACAGTACCTGGTGCAGTACATTCACTACGGCGTTACGCTGCACGAGATCGGGCACTCGGTGGGCGAGCGGCACAACTTCTCGGGCTCCGCCGACCCGTGGAACTACGACGACCGCTACTGGCCCCTGCGCCGCTCGGCGGGCGCGCGGCCCGGCGACGCGCTCCCCAACGCGACGGCCATTCTCCCGCGGTGGGAGCACCAGGCGCGCGGCCTGCCTTTCTACTCCACGGTGGAGGAGAAGGGCGGCGTCGAGGAGTACGCGTACTCCTCCGTGATGGACTACGTGGGCTGGAACCAGGACGCCCACGGCCTCGGCCGCTACGACCGCGCCTTCGTGATGCACGGCTACGTCGACATGGTCGAGGCCTTCGACCAGGTGGCCGACCCGGAGGCCATGCTCAACGCGCACGAGGTGTGGGCGGGCGGGTATCAGTCGGCGTTTCGCCCGCTCTACGGCGGCACGCAAGACGCGCCCACGGTGCTCACGCACCACTACACCGAGATCCCCGCGCTGGTGGGCGTCGACGCGCAGGGCAATCCCCGCCTCGGCGACGCCAACCGCTACCCGGTGTTTCTCCGCGAGACGCGGCGGCAGGGGTACGGCGCGTTTCAGTTTACGCCCGACCACACCAACATGACGGACTATGGCCGCGACGGGCAGCGCGGCGCCGACCCCCACGTGCTCGTGCCGTACAGCTTCGGCACCGACGACTGGGCCAACAACATCTGGAACTCGCAGCGCTACGACGCCGGCCCCGACATGTACGAGTCGATGCGCTACGTCGCCCAGCACTACCAGGACTACTACTTCGCCAACGCCTTCGCGCGTAACCGCGCGACCTTCACGCGCAACGGGTACCGCGCGCGCATGACGTCGCGCTACCTCGACCAGATGTACTACTCGATGCGCAACTTCGTGTACCTCTTGTCGATCTATCAGAACTTCTACGGCGGCCAGGCCGCCTTCGCGCCGCTCTTCGACCCCAACTCCACGTCGCCCGCGGCCCGCACCATGAACGCCGGACGCCTCGGCTCGGCGCTCGTGACCGACACGCTCGCCAACTCGATTCTCATGCCGCAGTCGTCGGCCGTGAACGAGAACGGCGGCGTACACTGCGTGCGCAACCGCGGCGACGGCACGTCGATCTACGAGCGCGTCAACGGCAACTCGTGCATCAACATCCCCGTCGGCGCGGGCCGCGAGTTCGCCTCGCAGTACGACTTCTCCGCGGGCTTCTTCTGGCGCGACCGGCTCTTGAGCGTGGGCAGCTACCACGACAAGCAGCTCGGCCTCGAGTACCTCACCAGCACCTTTCAGTGGGTGCCGGGGCGGTACATCATCGAGTTTGGCGATGTGCACCAGCTCCAGATCAATTTCTACACGCTGTACCCCGGCGCCACGCTGCGCTTCTTCGGCTCGGTCCTCTCGCGCGACTACGACGACGTGGGCGTGCAGGCGCGGCCGCGCGTCGACAGCGCCGAGCCCGAGCTCTTTCGCACGCAGTACGCGCGGCTCAACCTCCCCTTCGGCAGCGGCCCCAACTCGAGCGGGCGCGACCACGGCGTGAGCGCGCGCGCGATCAACCCCAACCTGGGCTTCACCCTCGAGCTCGACGCGCTCGCGTACCTCCGCGGCCAGCTCGAGCTCACCTTCGACCGCACCGCGCGCGTCTCGGCCATGCTCTGGCACGAGAACGACCACTGGGCGCTCGCCGACAACGCCACGCGCGACCTCGTGACCTTCACGAACCCCTACACCGGCGTGGCCTACCACGCGGTGCACATCAGCGGCGCGGCGGGCACGCCGGGCGCCATCGTGGGCGTCTCGCGCCGCGACAGCGCCGTCGACGAGACGGGCATCGCGGCCCGCATGCTCCAGCAGGCCAACCGGCTCTCGGCGCAGCGCGACCGCACCCCCGCGGCGCAGCGCGCCAACATCGACAACGAGCTCCACGGCTACATCGACCTGCTCGACGCCCTGCGCGACGTGAGCCACCTCTACAACTGATCGCCCCCCTCGACCTCCGCGCGCGGCTGTGCGGCCGCGCCGGGGCGTGACACGCGCGCTGCGATGCGCATACCCTCCGCCGCGATGATGCGCGCGCTGATCTCACTCGTCGCGGCTGGTGCCCTCTTCGCCCTGAGCGCGTGCGTCGTGCAGCAGCCCGCTGCGCGGCCCGCGTACGCCGTCGCCGCGAGCGCGCAGCCCGTGAGCGCGGGCGTGGCGTACAGCGCCCCGGCGCCCGTGGTGGCGGGCGCGTGCGGCGCCACGCTCGCGGTGTCGCCCGTGCAGACGCGGCCGGGCTGCGAGATCGACGAGCGCGTGTCGGCGCAGTCGGCCACGGTGTCGTTTCCGTGCGCCGGCGGGCCCGCGCAGGCGGCGTTCTCCGATGCGGTCTTCGGCGGCACGGTGTCGGCCGACGGCACCGTCGACCTCTCCATTCGCACCACCTTCGCGTACCGCGACGGCTGCCAGTGGGAGACCAAGCAAGAGATTCGCGGCGCCCTCGCGAGCGGCGCGCTCTCGTACGCGTACTTCGAACGCCCCCTCGAGGGGCAGCGCGGCTGCGCGCGGGGCTGCGAGGCCGCCGCGAGCGTGCGCGTCGACAGCGTGTCGCGCTGATGGACGCGCTCCTCGCGCGGCTCGTCGCGGGTGACGCGACCCTCGCGGGCGACGACCTCGCGGCGTGGTGGCGCGCGTGCGAGCCCCTGCGCGCGCGGTGCGCGCACCCCGTCGAGCGCGCGATGGCCCTGTCGCTCGTCGCGCCCACGGTGGGCAGCGCCTTCGTGGCGGGCTACCGCGCCGCGCTGCACGCGCTCGATCCGTCGCTGGGCCCTCACACGCGCGCCGCGCTCTGCGCGAGCGAAGAGGGAGGCGCCCACCCGCGCGCCGTCAACACCCGCGCGACGGTGACCTCCGACGGCGTGACCCTCGACGGGACGAAGCGCTTCGTGACGGGCGCGCGCGACGCCGACGTGTTGCTCGTGCTCGCCGCCGAGGGTGAGCCCGTCGAGGGGCGCCGCGCCTTCGCGCTCGTGCGGGTGCCCGCGAGCGCGCCCGGGGTGACCTTCGAAGACATGCCCGCGACGCCCTTCGTGCCCGACGTGGCGCACGCCACGGTGACCTTCGAGGGCGTGCGGCTCGCCGCCGCGGCGCGCCTCGCGGGCGACGGGTGGAGCGAGTACGTGAAGCCCTTTCGCACCCTCGAAGACCTGCACGTGCAAGCGGCGATCACCGCGTGGCTCGTGGGCGCGCTGCGACGGGCGCGGGGGCCCGGCGCGCTCATCGAGCGGCTCGTGGCGCACGCGCTGACGCTGCGCGCGCTCGCCGACGCGACGGTCGACGCGGCCGCGACGCACGTGGCCCTCGCGGGGGCCTTCGCGAACCTCGAGGGCCTCCTCGGCGCGCTCGACGGGTGGATGGCGCAGGCGCCCGACGACCTGCGCGACGCGTGGGCGCGCGACCGGCGCGTTCTCACCGTTGCGCGCAGCGCCCGCGAGCAGCGCCGCGTGCGCGCGTGGGAGCGCGTGAGCGACGCGGTTCAGTTCGCGCGCGAAGGGTGAGACGCGGTCGCGAGGGACATAGTTCGGTATGCTCGCGCGCCGTGAGCGAGACCGACGAGCCCTTCGAAGCGATGTGGCGCGCGCAGCACCTCGATCGCGTCGAGGTCGCCGTCGCGCTCGGCGAGACCGTGACGGCGCGCACCGTCGCGACCCCGTCGGCGTCGTCCGAGGGCGTCGCGTCGTTCACGGCGCCGCCGCTGCCGTCGATCTCGCTCGGCGCTGGAGGGGACGGCGCGCCGGCGGGCGAGGGCCTCGCGCCGAGCGACCCGCACGACCTCGTGGTGCTGGCCAAGCTGGGCGAGGGGGGCATGGGCAAGGTGCTCCTCGCGCGGCAGCGGTCGCTCGCGCGCGAGGTGGCCGTGAAGGTGCTGCGGCCCGACCGCGCCGAGCTCGACGACGCGCGCGCGCTGCTCCGCGAGGCCGTGGTGATGGGCGGCCTCGAGCACCCGAGCATCGTGCCCGTGCACGCCCTCGGGCGCGACGAGAAGAACCACCCCGTGCTCGTGATGAAGCGCATCGACGGCACGAGCTGGCGAGAGCTCGTCTACGAGCCCGAGCACCCGCGGTGGAGACCGCTCCTCGAGGCGCACGGCGACCGGCTCACGGCGCACCTCGAGGTGCTCATGCGGGTGGCCGACGCGGTGCACTTCGCCCACGCGCGCGGTGTGGTGCACCGAGACGTCAAGCCCGACAACGTGATGGTGGGCTCCTTCGGCGAGGTGTACCTCGTCGACTGGGGCATCGCGGTGCGCGTGGGGCGCGACGCGGCGCCCGCCGGGGCGATGGGCGCGGGCATCCGCGGCACGCCGATGTTCATGGCGCCCGAGATGATCGAGGGCGACCCCGCGCGCATCGACGCGCGCACCGACGTGTACCTGCTCGGCGCGACGCTCCACGAGGTGCTCACGCGCACGCCGCGGCACGCGGGGGCGAACCTCCACGCGGTGCTGTACTCCGCGCACGTTTCGAAGCCCGTGCGCTACGGCCCCGAGGTGCCCGAGGAGCTCGCCGCCCTCTGCAACGACGCCACGCACGTCGACCCCGCGCGCCGCCCGCAGAGCGCGCAGGAGTTTCGCCGCCGCGTGACGGAGTTTCTGGGCCACCGCGCGAGCCTCACGCTCGCCGCCACCGCGCAGGAGCGCCTCGCGCAGCTCGAGGAGGGGATCGCCGCGGCCTCGCTCGACGACGCCTCCGCGCGGCGCCTGGCCACCGAGGGGCGCTTCGGCTTCGCGCAGTCGCTGGCGGTGTGGCCCGCCAACCCGCGCGCGAAGGAGGGCCTCGCGCGCACCCTCCGGTGCCTCTTCGCGTACGAGCTCACGCGCGAGAACCTCGACGCCGCGCGGGCCCTCGCGCACGAGCTCCGCGACGACAGCGACGCGACGCGCGCCCGCCTCGACGCCCTCGCGCTCGCCCTCGTGGGCCGCAAGGAGCGCGAGGCCCACAGCCTCCGCGAGGCCCACGAGAGCGACCTCTCGCTCAACGCGCGCGAGCGCATGCCCCTCTTCGCGCTGCTCACGGCCGCCTCGATGGTGATCAACTTCTTTCTCCGCGCGCCCATCGCGGGCTCCAGCGAGGTGTCGCTCGCGCGCATGACGCGCATCAACCTGGGACTCCTGGTGCTCTTCGTGGCGCTCCTCGCCGTGGCCCACAAGCGGGTGCTGGTGAACCGCGCCACGCGTCAGGTCGCGGCGCTCGGCCTCGTGTGCTTCGGCGGCACGTACGCGCACCGCGCGCTCCTCCTCGCCACCTCGCCCCGCACGCCGCTCGCCGACGTGCTCCTCGTCGACGAGCTCTTTCTCGCGGGCGTCTCGATCGTGGCGGCGCTGGGCATTCGACCGTGGCTCGGGTGGCTGGCCGCGTGGTCGCTCGCGGGCGTCGCGCTCACGGCGCTGTACCCCGCGTGGTCGCTCCTGTGGTTCACCTCGGCGACCACGGGCATCATGCTCACGTGCCTGTACTTCGGCTGGGTGCGCGAGCGGCCGTCCGCCGCCGTCGCAGCGCGCTCAGCGCCGTAAGTGCGAGCAGCAACGCGCCCGCGCGCCCCGGCGTGCGCCCCTGCGCGCGGCACCCGCACGTCCCGCGGATCGCGTCGTCGCCGCCCGCGTCGATCGCCGCGCCCGTGTCGGATGTCACATCGGGCACTGCGTCGAGCGTCACTGTGGCATCGAGTATGGCGGTCGCGTCGCGCGAGGTCGCGTCGGTCGCGTCGGGCGGCGGCGGAGGCGGAGTGACCCACACGCCCAGCAGGTCGACGATCACGTGCGTCCGCGCGCTCACATCGAGCGTGGCGTCGTGCCCGCGTCGCGGTAAACGACTGGCATGAAGCTGTTCTTCAACCGCGGTCGCGCGCCGTTGAGGCTGGTGCGACGGTATCGCCTCGAGCTACGCGACGGCCGCTGGCGCACCGTCGATTCGAAGGGCACTACATTCACCGCGCGCGGACACTTCATCTTCGTTCGAGTTGGGGCCGTACTCTGGGGCGCGCGCTGTCGTCCGTATGGCATCCCCGGAAGGGCCAACCACGCGGAGATCGCGCGGGGCGCAGACGTCGCGTTCGCCGGCACGATACGCTTCGGGAACGGACCGCGAAGAGGCATCTTGAGAAACTGGAACGACGCCTCGGGACACTATCAACCCGAGGCCGAGTTCGCGTCGCAGGCAGGGTTGCCGATCAATCTGTTTCGTCCCTACGCGTCGTGGTGACGGCGTGACAGAACAGCGAATCGCCTCTAGATTTCTGGCATTCGTATGACTCAATTTGAGCGCGAGATCATGGACCTTCGCCGTCGTCCAGAGGCCGAGCGGCTCGACGCGGTGCGCGCGGCCTTCGCGCGCGATGCGTTGCGCGGCGCAGGGCTCGCACGTTCGCTCACACAGCGACGCTCGATCGAAGAGGTGCTGCGCTTGGGCGTGGCTTTCGCCGATCCGAGCGCAATGCGCGCCTGCGTCGATCTGGTGGTGCCTCGCCTCGGTCTCGTCCGCTTCGCGGCGGTGCTCGCCGCGCTCGGCGATGGGTCGAAGGGAGGCGTCGAGAGCGCGCTGTATTGGGCGCGAGCGTGGCCCACTGACGCCACAGCGGCGAGTGCTCTCGAACGTGTTCGGACGCGAGGGGCGCTGTTGCACGAGGCCAACGCCAGGCTCGAGCGGGTCCTGAGAGACGTCGCGGCGTTGCAAGGGCGTCCAGACGTGGGCCCCGCCGACATCGAAGCGACGCTCGTGCGGCTGCGTAGCGCCTGGGGTGAGGTCGCGCGCGATATTGGCGAAGAGGCGGCGTGAGACGCCATCCTATCGACCCGGCGACGGCGGAGCGCGTGAAGGCGCGCGCGGCAGGGCGCTGTGACTACTGCGGTACGAGCACGCGTGATGCGCCAGGTTCGGTGTGGCCTCTTGGCTCGCGGCGCGCGGATGCCGCGGTCGACGACGACGACGCGCTCTACTGCTGCGATGTGTGTAACGTCGCGCTTGGCAACGACGGCGGCGACGAGACGGAGACTCGTCTGCTAAACCCACGTCTCGACTCCCTGGGCGAGCACGTCGAAGAGCATGAGGGGGGAGTGCTCGCGCCTCGAACCGAAGAAGGACGCTTCTACATCGAGCGATTGCGGCTCAATCGCGCGGCGCTCGTCGAGGAGCGCCACGCGCGCCGCCTGCTCGCGCTCGCGCGCCGCGCCGACGAAGACCTTCGGGCATTGCTCGCGCTCAAGCGCCCAGCCTGAGCGACGACTACGTACTCGGTGTTGGGAGCGGCGTCGCGGCGAGCTGCGCATCGATGTGTTCGACGCACGTAGACCAGGTTGTGCGGAGCGTGTCGAGGAGTACACCCGCGTAGGGCTCGGGGTCATTCCAGTACCCAGGGGCGGCACAGAGGCGCGAATAGAGGGGGAAATAGTCCGAAGTCAGGCGCCCGTTGATGCGAAGCGTCGCGAGGCGATCTTTGAGGCGCGCCGAAAGCGTTGGTCCGTGTGGTGCGTGGTCGTTGCACACGCGCACGCCGACGTAGGGAGCCCGGTCGCGCGCGTCGAGCGTCAGTGTCGCGCGATACCATTCGAGCGCGATCGAGACCTCGGGATACGACGGCGCAATCATCCAGTCCGCGCGGTGAACGAGAATCTTGGGCCACCGGTCCGACGAGGATGTTCGTGCGGTCACCACGAGGGAGGGGTCGATCTCGTGGGCCAGTTCTCGGAAGCGCGGCTCGAGGCTCGCGAGCCACGCATCGCAGGCGGCACGGGCTGGTTGCTCGAGCGTCGTCCACTCCTCGATGCGCGCGCGATGTTCGAGATAGAAGCAGTTCCTGGGGTCGAACGGTGTCATGGAAACTCGCTTTGCAAGGTGTTGAGCCATTGCGTGAGCGTCGCCTCTGCGACGCGGTTCTTGAATCGCCGTTCGGTGACGAGGTCTTCCAGGAGCGCGCGCACCTTCGACCATGAGATCGTGCGAAAGACCTTCTTCGGATCGGTTGCCGGTGCAGCTCCGAGAGATGTGAGGAAGATGAACTTCGCGCCGGGCTCCGCACCCCACTGGAGTCGGTACGACTCGCACTGTTCATCCCCCTCGGGGGCGTCGACCTTGACCTCGATGATCAGACACAACCCGGGTGCAGTGACAACGACGTCGGCGCGCGCGCCGTTGCGGGACACCTCGCGATCAGACGTCGCGTGCTCCATCCCAACGAAGGTCTCATCGCGCCAGCACGCTGAGAGAATGCGCTCCAGAAAGGCACCGCCCAGCCCGTGCGGCTTTCGAGGGTCGAGCACCCAGGCGAGCATCGCGGAGTGATCGAGCTCCATGCGTCGCCGCCCGAGGATTGCTAGCAAATCGGCCCGTCCGCTGACCCACTCGCCTTGGCGTAACAGCCGATCGTGCTCACTTCGCATCGCGCCGATCGCATCAGGCCATAGGGTGCAGACTTCGACTGCCTCTGCCGCGAGGAGCGTCTGCCACGCACCTTCGATCACGGCAAACTCCTCGGCGCTCCCATACGTGTCGGCGTCAACAGGCATCGGTGAGACGATGGTTCTACAAGCGCATCCGCGCCTTCGTCGACTAAGTTCGATCACACTGCGAAGTCGTCCGCCGTCGCCGCAGCGCGCGCAGCGCCGTGAGCGCTAGCAACAGCGCGCCGGCGCGCCCCGACGCTCGCCCCGACGCGCGCCCCGACGCTCGGCACCCGCACGACCCGCGGATCGCGTCGTCGCCGCCCGCGGCGTCAGCCTCCGCGCTCGCGTCGCGCGCGGCCGCTGCGTCGCGCGCTGCTGCGTCGAGCATCACTGCTGTGTCTTGTACGACCGTCGCATCGCGTGCGGCCGCGTCGATGACCGCGCTCGCATCGGGCGCCACGCTCGCGTCGCGCACGCCCGCGTCGGGCACGCCCGCGTCGGGCGACGGCGGAGGAGTGACCCACACGCCCAGCAGGTCGACGATCACGTGCGCCCGCGCGCTGCTCAGCAGGCACAGCGAGCCGTTGTCGACCGCGGTGCTGGTGAGACCGCCCACGGCGCGATCGGCGGGGTAGTTGAGCGTCGAGGTCTCGGGCGCCCCGCGCGTGCACGGAAAGGTTGTGATGTAGCCCGCCGCCGCCGCGTCGGTGACCGTCACGTTGGCCACCACCGCGCCCACCGCGGCGGGCATCCCCGCGAGGCGCTGCACGGGCAGCTCGATCACCTGGCCCGCGCCCACGCGCCCGGTGAAGGGCGTCGAGGTCGTGCGCGTGTCGAGGAGTCGCTGCGGAAAGAGCGGCACGTACGACAGCGGCGCCGTGGGCGTGAGGTACCCCGTGACGTCGACCACCACGTCGACGTCCGTCGACGCCGTGAGACAGAGCTGTCCGCGGCCGAGGCCCGAGACCACCGCGTTGGCCACCACGCTCCCGGGGCCGAAGTTGATGTTCGACGTCGCGGGCACCGGCGCGCCGCACGGCGACGCCGTGAGAAAGCCCCCCGCGGCGCCGGCGATCACGGCCACGCTCGTCACCACGCCCACCGCGTCGGCCGGCGCGCGCACGTCGACGGCGCGCGCAACGCCCGCCCGCAGCGGCATCGACGGGGTGCGCGTGTCGAGCACCCGCGTCGGCGCGATGGTCGCGAGCCCCGCGCCCGTCGGAGAGAACGAGCCCGCGAGGTCGGCGATCACGTCGACCGCGGCGTGCGCTTCGAAGTTCACCTGCGAGCCCGCGCCGAGCGCGACGGGCGCCGCGTTGGCCACCACCTGCAGGGGCGCGTAGTTGACGTTCGACGTCTCGGGCCGCGGCCTCCCGTGGGGAAACACCGTGACATACCCTGGCACGAGCATTCCCACGGCGGTCACGTTGAGCCACACGGCGCTCGCGTCGGGCGCTACGCCCACCGCGGCCCAGTCGCGAAAGGCGCCGCTGCTGGTGAGGGCGATGGGGCCCGCGCTCGAGCCGTCGCCGCGCGCGAGGCGCGCGCTCGTCTCGGGGGCGCGCGTGTCGAAGAGGCGCACCGGCGTGAGCGGGCGAAAGCGCGACGGCGCCGTGAGCGGCGTCACGCGCGGGAGCGCCGCGGTCGGTACCGCGGTGGCCATCGGAGGCTCTGTGGGCATCGCGCGCAGGCCGCAGTGCGGCGCGGCGCCGGCGCCCGTGGCGAAGATTGCGAGGTGGTTGCGCACGGTGCGCTCGCCCGCGGCGTCGCTGGGGCGGTTGATGAGCCCCGCGCTCGACCAGAGCGTCGACGAGCCGCCGCCGTCGAGGCCCATCGCGTCGTGGGCGCCGAGCTCTTGAAACACCGCGATGAGCTCGTCGCAGGTCATGCCGACGCTGGCGCTCGAGCGGCCGTCGGCCACCACGAGGATCACCGTGCGACGGTCGCGCGAGAGGCCGATGGCGGTGCGCGGGTGGCGCAGCCCCGGGGCGCACACGAAGCCCCCCGCGGCGGGGCCGTTGTCGTCGATGCCGCGCTGGGGCACTCCGTCGTGGAGGAGCGTCCAGCGGCCGCCGAGCTGCTCGGTGACCCACGGCGCGGGCGCGGGGAGCACCACGTAGTCGGGCGTCATCTCGATGCGGTTGGGGCCGATGGAGAGGTTGCCGCTGTGGTCCGTGTCGGGGTACGGCCACGCGGTTCCGTTGCCTACGTTGAGGCCGAAATCGTGGTCGGCGAAGTCGCCGTTGATGGCCATTTGCGCGCCCACGAGGCGGCCGAACGACGAGGTGACGCGCGGCCCCTCGGACGGCGCCGTGGCGCGAAAGCGCACGCCCGGCGCGCAGCTGTCGACCACGACCGCCCACATCGTCACGGGCTGCCCCGTCGTGCGACGCAGCATGCGAACGCCGGGGTACGGCGTCGTCCACACGTCGACGGCGGCGGCGGGGAGGGTGACGAGGAGCAGCAGCGCTACGAGGAGGAGCCGTCGCATCGACGGCGACGCTAGCACCCGCTCAGTGCGCGGGCGCGGCCTTGGAGGTGGGCTTCGCGTTCCACACGCGGGTGCAGAGCATGAAGCCGACGATGGCGGCGGGGAGAATGGCCGTGGGCCACGTCCACCAGTTGGCGGGGTTGTGCTTGGCGTCGCCCTCGGGCAGCACGCGGCCGAGCACGAAGGCCTCGAGCGCCACGCCCAGATAGACGAATCCGTCGATGAGACCCACCGCGACGCCGGTGTTCTTCTTGCCGCCGAAGTCCATGCTGGCGGTGCCCGAGAGCATGCCGTGCACGCCGATGATGGCCAGCGACATGAGCACCACCACCCAGCCGATGAGCGGCGTCGGAATGGTGACGAACATCGCGAGCGACCCCACGATCATCACGCCGTAGAGAACCGCCGAGACGGGGCCGCGGCGCGACTGAAACACCCGGTCGGAGATGATGCCCGCCACCATGCCGCCGGTGATGCCCGCGACGCAGTTGAGCATGCCCCAGTGGTCGTGCACGAAGTCGCTCGGGAGCACCTGCCCCGCCGCCGCGGCGGCCCTGCGCGCGGCCTCCGAGGGCACGCGCCCCAGGTCTTTGGCGAAGGGCTTATAGTACTGGAGAATGGAGTTACGAAGGTACCCGCTGCAAAACTCGATGAGCGCGATGGTGAGAATCGCGGGGTTCGACAGCATGCGTTTGGCCACTTCGAAGACGGGCGCGCGGGGGCCCGTGTCGTGCGATGTGGCGTCGCCGAGGTCGAAGTCTTCGTGGCCGGCCTGGCCCGGCGTGTCTTTCACCAGCAGCGCGTCGAGCGCGGCGAACACGAGCAGAATGGCCGCGGGCACGAAGAACACCCACTGCACCGGCGCGTGCTCGAGAATGAGCTTGCACCAGTCGAAGGCGAAGTAGAGCCCCAGCGAGATGAGCACGCCGAAGATGCCGCCGAAGGTGCCGCGCTCGCGCAGGTGAAACCACGCCGAGTTGACCTTCACGATCGACACGGCGCCGAAGCTCTGAAAGTACATGTTGGCCGCGTAGAGCACGGCGAAGGTGGGCACGAGCTCGGGGTGGCCGCCGGCCACGTGGGGAACGCCCGTGATGGTGAGGCCCATCACGACGTTGACGGCGGCGGCGCCGAGGGCCGCGGCGAGGATGGTGGCCTTGCCGCCGAAGCGGTCGGCGAGGGGGCCGTTGATCACGAACGAGATGCCGTACGCGAGCGTGCCCCAGCCGTAGATGGTGGAGAACTGGGCCTTCTCGAAGACGGGCCCGATCACCGAGTTGAGGTTGTACCGGCCCATGTACAGAAAGGCGTACGTGAGCCCCACGGGCAGCCAGTTTTGCACGCGCCGGCGCACGTACGCGGGCGAGTGCCCGAGGTCTACCTTGGGGAGGCGTGAGAACACCGCGGCGATCACGGCGAGCAGCGCGATGATCGGGATCATTTCTTGAAGCCATGCAGGCATAGACGGCACCCGCGCGGAGCATCGCACGGGCCCTCCGCCCGGCGGAAGTCACATGTCGCGGCCCTCCCGCGAGGGCGTTGAAAGTTCGTGACAGGGGCACGTTCCGAGATACCTTCGCGCGCGCAATGGAGCACCCTCTCACGCGCATTCTCGCCGACGTCGAGCGCCACCGCGCCGAGCGCCCCGTGGTGATCTTCGACCTCGACGGCACGCTCTACGACAACCGCCCCCGCACCATTCGCATCTTGCACGCCTTCGCGGCCGCGCTCGAGCACGCGCACGCCCGCGACGCCGCGGTGATCCGCGCGCTCGGGCCCGACGACCTGTCGTACCTCCTCGACGACACGCTCCTCCCGCGCGGCGTCGACAAGGCCGTGGTCGAGCGCGCCAAGAAGGCGTGGTTCGCGCGCTTCTTCACCGACACCGCCTGCGCCGACGACGTGCCCGTGCGCGGCGCCGTGCCCTTCGCTCGTGCGTGCTACGACCGCGGCGCCACCGTGGTGTACCTCACCGGGAGGGACATCCCCGGCATGCTCGTGGGCACCGTGCGCACCCTGCGCGACGACGGCTTCCCCATCGGGGTGCCGCGCACCGAGCTGGTCTTCAAGCCCACCTTCGAAGAGAACGACACGGCCTTCAAGGTTCGCGTCGTCGACGCCATTCACGAGCTCGGCCGCGTGGTGGCCACCTTCGAAAACGAGCCTGGCAACTGCAACATGTTCCGCGCCCGCTGGCCCGACTCGCACGCGGTGCTGGTCACCACGCAGCACGCCCCGGGGGCGCCCGCCCTCCACGACGCGTGCGTGCGCGTGCCCAACTTCGACCACCCGTAGTCACCGCACCGTCAGGAGCCCGCATGAGCGCGCAGGGCGAGGGCATTCGCATCGATGGGCTCCGCAAGGTGTGGCCCGACGGCTCGGTGGGCCTCGACGACGTCGACCTCACCATTCCGGGCGGCCAGCTCGTGGCCATTCTCGGGCGCTCGGGCGCGGGCAAGAGCACGCTGCTCCGCACGGCCGCGCGGCTCATCGAGCCCACCGCGGGGCGGGTGTTCGTCGGCGGCTTCGAGGTCACCGCCGCGAAGGGCCGCGACCTCTACCGCGCGCGCTCGCGGGTGGGCTTCGTGTTTCAGCAGTTCAACCTCGTGCGCTCGTACAGCGCGCTCGACAACGTGCTCGTGGCGCGGCTGTCGCACGCGCCGTGGCTCCGCGGCCTCGTGGGGTTGTGGTCGGAGAACGACCGCGCGGTGGCGCGCAAATGCCTCGACGAGGTAGGGCTCACCGAGAAGCACGACGCCCTCGCGCGCGAGCTCTCGGGCGGTCAGCAGCAGCGCGTGGCCATCGCGCGCGCCTTCGCGCAGGAGCCCGCGGCCATCTTCGCCGACGAGCCCACGGCCTCCCTCGACCCGCAGCTCGCGGCCACGGTGCTCGAGCTCCTCAAGCGCTACGGCCAGACCCGCAGCGTGCCCGTGCTGGTGAACGTGCACACCCTCGATCACGCGCGCAAATACGCCGATCGCGTGATCGGCATGCGCGGCGGCCGCATCGTGCACGACGGCCCCGCGGGCGAGCTCACCGAGGCCCTCGCCGACGGCATCTACAATCTCACCGCGAAGGAGCCCGCGTGATGCGACACCTCCTCGCCCTCGCGCTCTGCCTCGCAGCGCTCCTCGTCGCGCGACCCTCGCGCGCGCAACAAGCACCCGAGAGCATCCCCAACGAGATCGTGCTGGGCTTCAACCCCGCCGAGAACGCGCAGACCCTGCAGCGCTCGGCCGACGAGCTCGCGCAGGCCCTCGCGGAGCGCGTGCACATCCCCGTGCGCGCCGTGGTGACGCTCGATTACACCACCCTCGTCGAGTCGATGCGCTCGGGGCACGTGCACCTCGGGTGGCTCACCCCGTCGCCCCTCGTGCTCGCCGAGCGCCTCTTCGGCGTGCGCGTGCTCCTCACGCAGGTGCGCCGCGGCAAGCCCACGTACTACTCGGCCCTCGCGGTGCGCGAAGACTCGCGCTTTCACTCCCTCGAAGATCTGCGCGGAGCCTCCATCGCGTGGGTCGACCCCACGAGCACCAGCGGCTATGTGATTCCGCGCTACCTGGTGCTCCAGCGCGGCTACGACCCGAGCACCTTCTTCACCCGCCAGGTGTTCGCGGGCCAGCACGACGCCGCCGTGATCGCCGTGCAGCGCGGCCAGGTCGACGTCGCCGCCGTGTGGGCCGACCCGCCCGAAGAGCACACCGGCGCCTGGACGCGCTACCTCGCCAACCGCCCCGGTCCGCGGCTGCGCGCGCTCCTGTACTCGCCGCCGGTGCCGAGCGACGCCATCGCCACCACCGAGGAGTTTGCCCGCACGCACCCGCTGCTCGTGCGCAACCTCACGGCCTCGCTCGTGGCGCTGGGGCAGAGCGAAGAGGGCAAGCAGATTCTCCGTCGGCTCAACAGCACCGACGGCTTCGTGCCCAGCGACGCGGCCGCCTACGACATCGTGCGCAGGGCCTTTCGGGCCACGCGCGACGAGCGCTCGCGCACGCGGCAGGGGCGCTTCGATCACCCCGAGCACGTGATGGTGTTCGGCGCGCTCCTCGCCCTCGCGGTGGCGCTCGGCGCGGGCGCGCTGCGTCGCTGGCCGCGCGCGCAGCGCTACGCGGCGTGGGGGCTCTTCGCGGCCGCGGTCGTGTGGGGCGCCGACGCGGCGCGGCTCCCGGCGGGCGACTTCGCGCGCGGATGGCGCTACATCGGGCTCTTTCTTCGCGGCATGGTGCCGCCCGACACGGGCGTGGTCGCCGAGGTGGTCGAGGCCACGGTGCTCACCATTCGCCTCGCGCTCGTGGGCACGGTGGTGGGGGTGCCCTTCGCCCTCGCGCTGGGCTTGCTCGCCGCCGAAAACGTGAACCCCATCGGGTGGCTGCGCCGCGCGGCGCGCTTCGCCGCCAACCTCAACCGCTCCATCGACCTGCTCATCGTGGGGCTCATTCTCGTGAGCGCGTACGGGCCCGGGGCTTTTCCGGGCGTCGGGGCGCTCGCGATTCACACCGTAGGCTCGCTGGGCAAGCAGTTCTACGAGACCCTCGAGACGATGGACCCGGGGCCCGTCGAGGCCATGTGGAGCGTCGGCGCCACGCGCTTGCAGACCATTCGCTGGGGGATCTGGCCGCAGTTCACCGCCCACTTCGTGTCGCAGTCGCTCTTTCGCTTCGAGCTCAACGTGCGCGGCGCCGTGGTGCTCGGGCTCGTGGGGGCGCAGGGCGTAGGGTTTCTCTTGCAGACGTACATGCGCGGCGCCGAGTACGCGAAGGTCACCGTGGTGATCCTCGCCGTCGTGGTGCTCGTGATGGGCCTCGACGCGGTGTCGTCGCGCCTCCGCCGCGACGCGCGGTGAGCGCAGCCCCCACCCGCGCTGCCGCGCGCCCCGCCCCCGCGGGAGCGAGGGCAGGGCTGTGCGCGCTGCGAGCGTGGGTGTCGTACCGTGGGCTTCGTGGGCTGCCCTTGCGCTGCAAGGGCTGCAATTCACCGGTGTGTCGTGTGAAGGCGAAGCGTCTCCAACGCGGGGATGCGAGCCGCGAAGGCGAAGCGTCTCCAACGCACGGAGCGTCCATGACGGACTCAACGCAAGCCCTTGCAGCGCAAGGGCAGCCCACGAAGCCCACGGTGCGACACCCACGCTCGCAGCGCGCACAGCCCTGCCCTCGCTCCCGCGCTGACGTGGGGACACATCTCACGAGGGAGTTTTCCTCCGGCGCTTTTCGGCGAAGGCGAGG
>CANMAT010000002.1 GCA_947494865.1 Deltaproteobacteria bacterium | reverse complement strand
GCGGCGCTCGTTGGCGGTGATGAACCCCACGGCGCCCATCTTGAGCACGAGGAGGCAGGCGAAGAGCGCGAAGGGCTGGTACGCGGGCAGCTCGAGGAACGAGTTCATGCGCGCAGCGTAGGGAGCGCGCGGCGCGAGGGTCCACTTCGCGTCTGAGCTGTGGCGCCGTTATCGGATCGCGTCGGAGGCTGTCCACATTCCGTGGAAGCCGAAGGGCACGCGCTGCGGGAGGATCACCCGGGCGACGGGGCGCTGCGTGAGGTCGAGCGCGTCGAGGATCACCAGCTCGCTGCGCTGCTCGCGCTCGTCCCACACGAAGGTCATGAGGTAGCCGTCGTCTTCGCTGCGGGCGACGGTGCGCGGCACGAACACGGCCTCTCCGCCGTAGCGTCCGCGGCCCCAGGGGTGCGCCTCGGAGCTCCCCGTGGCGAGGTCGTATTTCACCACGGCGTCGATCCACGGCGTGGCGTCGCGCCGCGAGGCGTCGAAGCGCGCGCTGTACACATACCGCGTGGCGCTCCCCGTGAGGCCCTCGTGTACGCGCGGAAAATCACTCGCGACGTCGTCGAGGGGCTCCTCGCGCACGGCGCCCGTCGCGAGGTTGAAGCGCCACCGGTAGAGGCGCCCCGGCTCCGACGGCGGCGGGTCGTCGAGGAGGGCGCCCGCGAGCACGTCGGTGCGCTCCATGCGGCACGCGACGAGCACGACCTCGTCGCCCTCCTCCCACGCGTTGGCGGTGTGAAACACCATGCACGAAGGCGATTCGAACCAGCGCACGTCGGCGTCGACGCCGCGCCGCGGGAGGATCCCGAAGCGCGCGCCGAGCTCGGGCTTGAACTCCAGCGGAAAGCCTCCGGCCTCCATGCGCGCGAGGTCGAACACGAGGGGCAGATCCATGATCACCGCGTACCGCTCGGTGATCGCGAAGTCGTGCATCATGACCGGGCCGCGCAGGCTGATCTCCGCGGTGTGGGTGATCTCCCCCGCGGGCGACACCTCGCCGTACGTGAGAAACGGCGGCCAGAACTGATAGCCGAAGAAGATCATCTCGCCGGTGGAGGGATCGACCTTCGGGTGCGCGGTGAACGGTGTTTGAAGCGCGCCGCCGAAGTCGTGAACGCCGACGGTGTCCAGCGAGGGGAGGCGCACCGCGTAGGGCGGCGTCGCCTCCATGAGCGCGAGCAGCGTGCCCGCGTGGTGGGCGAGCGCGGTGTTGGCCGTGTGCTTGATGAGCAGCCCCTCGGGCGCGTCGAACTGCGGCCCCGACGCAAGGCCGCCCCAGAGCGCGCGACCCGCCTCGCGCTCGATCTCCCACGGGCGCGTGCGCACCCAGCGGTTGCGGTAGCGCGCGCGGCCCTTCGAGAGAGACACCGCGTGGATCATCCCGTCGCCGTCGAACCAGTGATAGCGCCCCGGCGGGTCGAACTGCGGGTTCGGGCCTACGCGGAGAAACATCCCGTCGAGGTCGTCGGGGATCGCGCCGATAACGGAGAGCCCGTCGGCGTCGACCTCGTGGCGTACTGGCGCGAAGTTGCCTGCGAGAAAGGGCGATGCGTGATCAACCGTGGATGACATCGCCACCACGATATCGCACTCGCGCGCAGAGTGAGAGCGCGTAACGCGCTACGCAGCGGCGACGGCGGCGCCCCACTTGCAGAGCGCCGCGCATCACGGCACCCTCTGAGCCCCCTTCGTCGCGGAGAGCGTGCGATGAGGGAGGCGATCGGTGGCGGTGCCTCCCTCTCGATGTAGAGCACGTACACTGTTTCGGTCGCAGCCAATGGCCGCTGGAGGAATCGCGCGCATGAAGCCCTCTCCCTCGAATCGTCTCGTGGTCGCCGCGTCGCTCGGGCTCCTCGGCGCGCTCGCCACCGTCGACGCCGCCGCGCAGGTCGTGAACCCCGCGGTGGCTCCTGGGGCAGCCACTCCAACAACTGCGCAAGCCACTCCGGCCCCGCTCGCGACGCCCGATCGACCCGCTGTCGCGCCCCCAGAGGCCGTGACCGTGACGGAGCTCCCCGTCGAGGGCACCCTCGTTCGCAGGGGGCGATCGGAGACGGTGATCCGCGCCCCCATGGACCTCGTGGCGCGCGCGATGACCGACTATCCGCGCTACAGCGAGTTCATGCCGCACGTGCGCGAGAGCCGCGTGGTGCGGCGCAACCGCGGGGCGACCGACGTGTACGTGCAGGTTCCGCTCGGCGGCTCGCTCGGGGTGATCTGGTGCCTGCTCCGCATCGACGCGCACCGCCAGCCCGACCGCCTCGAGCTCGTGGGCCAGACCGTCGACAGCAACATGGACCGCTTCGAAACCCGCTCGGTCATCGAGCGCATCCCCGGGCCCGAGGCTCGCACGCGCGTGGTGTTCGAGGTGCTCGCCCTGCCGCGCCTGCCCTTCCCCTCGTCGGTGTTCACCCGCGAGATGCGCGACGCGGCCCGCACGGTGGCCAACAACCTCCGCACGCGGGTCGAGCGCCAGCTCGCGATCAACACCCTCCCGACCCCCGCGCAGGCCCAGAGCCCCGCGGAGGTTCCGTCGAACGCCACCTCCAGCCGCTGAGCGCCCGCTCGCGCACCCTCCGCGCGGTTGCCTCGCGCGCCTTCGACCCCCATTGATCCCCACTGCCTTGACCCCCCGCGGAATGGGGTGTTAGAAGCGCGCGCGTTCGCAGGGATCGGTGCACCGGGTGTTTCACGAAAACACCTTAAATGCCCGAAGCTCGACGCGGTGGCCCCCTTCGGAGTCGTTCATGCCTGCATCGTTCCTCCTGCTCGTCGCCAACGAGCGCCCGCTCATCAACATCGACATCACGCTGCTGCTCAACCTGGGCGTGTGGCTGGCGTTGTTTCTCTTCCTCCGCGCCACGCTGTGGAAGCCCATGCTCGACCTCATCGAGGCGCGCGAGGCTGGCACCGAGGGCGCGCGCAAGCTCGCCGCCGACCTCGACCGCGACGCGCGAGACCTCAAAGAGAAGCTCACGAAGGAGCTCACCGCGGCCCGCGTGAGCGCCACGTCGGAGCGCGACGCCCTCCGCGCCGACGGCGCGAAGCGCGACGCCGAGATCACCGCCAAGGTGCGCGACGAGGTGAACGCCCTCGTCGAGAAGCAGCGCGCCGACATCGCCGCCCAGGGCAAGAAGGTGCGCGTCGACGTGCTGGCCACCGTGCCCGCCCTCGCGGCCGACATCGCAACGAAGGTTCTCCGCAGGGAGGTGCGCTCGTGAAGCGCTCGATCATCACGTTCGCGCTCGCCTTCGTGCTCGGCGCCGGCTCTGCGTACGCGCAGGAGCACGGCGAGCCCGGCGCGCCCGCCGAGGGGCACCACGGGCTCACCGAGGGCTTTCACGCCCCCGAGGCGCCCTTCAACATGACGAGCCCGACGCCCGTCACGGTGCGCACCGAGCACAACGGCGCGGTCACCGAGACGAAGGGCCCGCCGCCCTTCATCGGCCCGCTCATCAACTTCGGCATTCTGGTGGTGCTCGGGTACATGGCGGTCAAGCGCCAGGTGAACCCCGCCCTCGCCGCCCGCCGCGCGGCCTCGGAGACCGAGATCGCCGAGGCCAAGCGCCTCCACGACGAGGCCCAGGTGCTCCATAAAGAGTACACCGATCGCATCGCCAACCTCTCGACGGAGCTCGCGGCCCTCAAGGCCGACTTCGTGAAGCAGGGCGAGGCCGAGCGCGACCGCATCGTGGCCGACGCCCACGCGCGCGCCGAGAAGATGCGCGCCGAGGGCACGCAGGTGATCGAGCAGGAGCTGCGCGCGCTGCGCGAAGAGCTCCGCCGCGACACCGTGCTCGCCGCCGTGACGGCCGCCGAAGAGGCCGTGCGCAAGAACATCACCGCGGCCGACCAGAGCCGCCTCGTCGACGACTTCGTTCAGTCGCTCGAGCGTGAGATCCAGACCCCCACCGGAGGAGCGCGCGCGTGAGCAGCCCCGTCGCCCGGCGCTACGCCAAGGCCCTGTACATGATCGGCGTCGAGGAGAACCGCCTCGACGCGCTCACCCGCGAGGTGAAGAACCTCGCCGATGTGGTGCGCGTGAGCCCCGAGCTCGCCAGGCTCCTCTCGAGCCCCGTGATCGCGCAGGAGACCCGCCGCGCCGTCATGTCCGACATTCTTGCCCGCGTGGGCGTGTCGCCCACGGCGCGCAACTTCACCCTGCTGCTCACCGACCGCCGCCGCGGCGCGCTCCTGCCCGACGTGGCCGAGGCGCTCGCCGCGCTCTCCGACGAGCGCGCGGGCAAGCTCCAGGCGGAGGTCACGAGCGCGACGGCCCTCACCGAGCCGCAGCTCGCCCGCGTGCGCGCGGCCCTCGAGAAGCTCACGGGCAAGGCCGTGGCGCTCACGCACAAGGTCGACGCGTCGCTCATCGGCGGCATGGTGACCCGCATCGGCGACAAGGTGTACGACGGCAGCCTGCGGGCCCGTCTCGACGAGATTCGCCAGATGGCTTCGGCCAGCTGACAACGACGTTCCAGTAAACAAAGGTCTCCTGCGCTCGGTCGAGGCGGGAGAGTGATTCGAGGCACACGATGCAACTGCGCGCTGAAGAGATCTCTCAGATCATCAAGAAGCAGATTCAGACCTACGAGAAAACCATCGAGGTCAGCGAGACGGGCAGCGTACTCACCGTGGGCGACGGCATCGCTCGCGTGTACGGCCTGTCGGGCGCGATGGCGGGCGAGCTGTTGGAGTTCCCCAACCAGCTCATGGGCATCGTGCTCAACCTCGAAGAAGACAACGTGGGCGTCGCCGTCTTCGGCGAGGTCACCGGCGTAAAAGAGGGCGACATCGTCAAGCGCACGGGCCGCATCGCCGACGTGCCCGTGGGCAAGGCGCTCGCGGGCCGCGTGGTGAACGCGCTCGGTCTCCCCATCGACGGCAAGGGGCCCATCGAGACCCCGACGCGCCGCCGCATCGAGATCAAGGCCCCCGGCATCGTCGTGCGCCAGACGGTGAACGAGCCCATGCAGACGGGCCTCAAGGCCATCGACGCGATGATCCCCATCGGCCGCGGCCAGCGCGAGCTGATCATCGGTGACCGCCAAACGGGCAAGACCGCCGTGGCCATCGACGCGATCATCAACCAGAAGGGCAAAAACGTTTACTGCATCTACGTCGCCATCGGACAGAAGCAGTCGACGGTGTCGCAGGTGGTGGCGCGCCTCCAAGAGCACGGCGCCATGGAGTACACGACCATCGTGTCGTGCGGCGCCAGCGAGTCGGCGCCCCTCCAGTTCATTTCGCCCTACACGGGCGTCACGATGGGCGAGTACTTCCGCGACAACGGCGAGCACGCCCTCATCATCTACGATGACCTTTCGAAGCAGGCCGTGGCGTATCGTCAGCTCTCGCTGCTGCTCCGCCGTCCGCCGGGCCGCGAGGCGTATCCGGGCGACGTGTTCTATCTCCACTCGCGCCTCCTCGAGCGCGCGGCCAAGATGGCCGACGAGTGGGTGATCGTGAAAGAGGGAGAGGCGGTCTCTCGCGACTCCAAGGGCGTCGACGGCAAGGTGCACGTGGGCGTGCTCGGCAAGGCCCACGCGGAGGAGACCCTCGAGAAGATGTCCGACAAGGGCGCGCACCAGCTCAAGAAGGTGCCCGGCACCGGCGGCTCGCTCACGGCGCTCCCCATCATCGAGACGCAGGCCGGCGACGTGTCGGCGTACATCCCCACGAACGTGATCTCGATCACCGACGGGCAGATCTTCCTCGAGAGCGACCTCTTTTACTCGGGCGTTCGCCCCGCCATCAACGTGGGCATCTCCGTGTCGCGCGTGGGCGGCAACGCGCAGATCGCGTTCATGAAGGCCATCGCGGGCACGCTGCGCCTCACGCTCGCGCAGTACCGCGAGATGGCGGCCTTCGCGCAGTTCGCGTCGGACCTCGACAAGGCCTCGCAGCAGCAGCTCGCGCGCGGCGAGCGCCTCGTCGAGATCCTCAAGCAGAACCAGTATGTGCCCCTCGGCGTGGGCTACCAGATCGTGATTCTCTACTCGGCCAACCGGGGCTTCCTCGACAAGTACGCCGTGAAGGATCTCGGTCGGTACGAGAAGGAGCTCTACGCCTTCCTCGACGCCAAGCACCCGACGCTGGTGGCCGAGGTCGTGGCCGTGAAGAAGCCCGCCAAGAAGGACGGTCAGCCGTACCACGAGGGCCTCGACAAGGCCCTCGAAGAGTTCGACAAGACCTTCAGCACCCAGAAGTGACGCGCCTGCGCGCGGTCACCGTGCGCACGCCGCGAGGAGCCTCATGCCGTCGCTGAAAATCATTCGCCGACGAATCACGTCGGTCAAGAACACGCAGAAGATCACCCGCGCCATGAAGATGGTCGCGGCGGCGAGGCTTCGTCGTGCCACGCAGCGCATCTCCGACCTGCGCCCCTACGCGAAGCGCACCGTCGAGGTGCTCCGCTCGGTGGCGCGCGGCGCCAGCGGCGGCCCCGACGAGACGGTGCACCCGCTCCTCGCCGAGCGCCCCGTGAAGAAGGTGCTGCTCGTGGTGTTCACGAGCGACCGCGGCCTCGCGGGCGCCTTCAACTCGGGGATGATTCGCGCCGCCGCCGCGAAGATGAAAGATCTCCAAGACCAGGGCCTCGAGGTGGCGCTCGCCACCATCGGGCGCAAGGGTCGCGACTACTTTCGTCGCCGCAACGTCACCATCGCGCAGGAGTTCACGGGGCTGCCCGAGGGCAGCAACGAGAAGGCCGTCGAGATCGCGCGCGGGTTCATTCACGCGTTTACCTCGGGCGAGTTCGACCAGGTGATTCTGGGGTACAGCGAGTTTCGCAGCGCCATCAACCAGAAGCCGACGTTTCAGCAGATTCTGCCCATCGATACGGGCACCACTGCGAGCGTCGACGAAGGCGCCAACGCGGGCCCGCGCAGCCTCGTAGAGTTTATCTACGAGCCCTCGCGCGAGACGCTGCTCGAGCGCCTGTTGCCCATGTACGTCAACGTGTCGGTGTTTCGCGCGATGCTCGAGTCGAGCGCGAGCGAGCACGGCGCCCGCATGACCGCCATGGACAACGCCACCACCAACGCCAAGAAGATGATCAGCTCGCTGACCCTTCAGTACAACCGCGCCCGTCAGGCGGCGATTACGAAGGAGCTCATGGAGATTATCGGCGGCGCCGAGGCCATCAAGGAGTAGGGCGCTCGCCCCGCTCCGCGACGGCCTTCTTCCACGACAGCCCTCCCCCCTCATCGACCGGTACATTGCGTTGCAGCGCGGCGATGAGCCGCTCGCGCACCGCGTGTACTTCGGCGGGCTTCGCGCGCGCCTTCAGCCGCCATGTGACCTTGTCGCTCGCGAGCTCTAAGGGTCCTTCGACCTCGACGGGCGTCACGATGCGCGGCTTGAGCGAGGCGTCAGCGTTGGCGTCGGCGCACACCGCGTCGAGCACGCGCCGCACCTCCGAGGCCGCCACCGTGACCGACGTAGAGAGGTCGATCGACGCCTGCTGCCAGCCCGCCGTGCGGTTGGTCGTCGTGCCGATGGTGCCGTTGGGAAAGTAGTGCAGTGCGCCCGCTGCGTCGCGCACCACCGTGACGCGCATGGTGACCTCTTCGACCACGCCGGTGACGGCGTTGATGGTCACCGTGTCGCCTACGTCGAAGTGATTCTCGAGCACGATGAAGAAGCCGCTGAAGAAGTCTTTCACGATCGACTGGGCGCCGAAGCCTACGGCCACGCCCGCGATGCCGGCGCCTGCGATGAGGGGCGCCACGTCGATGCCCACCGCCGAGAGCACCATCACCGCGGTGATGCTCCCGATGGCGGCGCGCGCGACGCTGCTCACCACCTTCACGAGCGTGGCGACGCGCTGCTCGGCGTCGGCCATCGAGTCGGTGGCGACGGCGCGTGACGGAGAGAGGCGCGAGGCGCGGCGCACCACCAGGCGCTCCAGCGTGGGCACGAGGCGCAGCAGAACGCGCGCGATGAACACGGTGAGGGCCACGCGCAGGCACGCGACGGCGACGTGCTGGAGCGTGGTGGGAACGAGGGCCCAGAGGTGACCGAAGGTGTCACCCGCGCTGCCTACGAGTGAATCGCTGGAGGTGTTGTGCGGCTGCATCGGGCCGCGGAGCTTAACGCACGACGCGCTGCGTGAGATGCGCTTGACGCGCTCACGCCCGGGAGTTGAACATCACGCCCGATGCCGACGCTGCGGCGCTACCACGAGGCTGATTGGGAGTCGTTTCTCGTGCTCGACCTCGAGACGGGGATGGCCACGCTACGCTACGCCACCGATGAGGAGCGCGAGCTGTACCGCGCACGCTGGCCCGCCGTGTTGAAGGAGCGCTACGCGTGGGGCCCCGTCGGGCCCACCACCGACAAGGCCGTGCTCTACGTGCTCGAAGACGACGACGGCCTCTACGCGGGGCACCTGTGGCTCACCGAGCAGGAGGATCTGCGCACGGGCATTGTGCGCCTGTGGGTGACCACCATGGCCATCGTGCAGAAGCACCGCTCGCGCGGGTGGGGCAGGCTCCTCGTCGAGAAGACCGAAGAGGAGGCGCGTGCTCGCGGCGTGCGCGGCATCGGCCTCGGCGTTGACGCCGACAACGTGGTGGCGCGCAAGCTCTACGAAGAGATGGGCTTCGAGACGGTGCGGCTCCGCATGGTGCGGGCGCTGTAGCAGAGCTCGGCGGACTGACTGCCGCCGGTTTGTTGGTGCTGGGACGCGCGGGCTCAGCGGTCGAGCGAGCTCATGTCGTTGCGGATCGCCCGCAGCGGCAGCAGCGAGGGGCGCGCGGGGGCGGCGATGATGCGGTCGCTCCAGTCGCGGCGCGCGGTGATCTCGCGAAAGGGCTCGCCCGCAGGGAGCGTGCTGACGCCGAGGGCGCCGAGCACCGCGAGCCACGGGAGGTTGACGCCCGCGAGGGCGGCCACCGTGATGAGCGACGAGAAGCCCGGGAGCACATCGTAGACGTGCGAGGCGCCGTCGTCGTCGACGCGGAGGTACACCGTGCTCAGCGCTGGCGCACCCCGGAGGAGCACCGCCATGCGCGCGATCGAGACGATGTACTCGTCGCGCACCGTGCGGAGGGTGAGCGACGCGCCGACCTCGCCGCTGACGAAGTGATACGGCACCGCCGCGAGCACCGTGCCGACCGGCGAGAGGAGCATATCGACCACGTAGTCGACGCCAGGCGACACCTCGGTGACGAAGAAGTCGCGCATGGTGAGGTAGGGCTCGAGCTCGCTCCAGCGCTGAATGATCACGGCGGGAGGCGCCGCGTCGACGTGGCAGCTTCGCACCTCGAGGGGGAGCTGCCAGGCGCGGCGGTCGAAGTGTTCGTCGAGGCGCGCTACACGCGACGGGGCGATGCCCTCGCGGCGAAACGCGCAGGCGCCCTCCCACCGATCGAGGCAGCGCTCGATGGCCGAGGCCGAGGCGCCGACGATGCGCACCCCGAAGGACTCGATGCGCTCGCGGGCGTAGGCGAGGGCGCGCATGTGGTCGAGGCGCGCGGGAATGACCACGTCGATGTCGTGCCGGTCGCACGCGAACAGCACCGCGTCGACGAAGTCTGCGGAGTCCGCAGCCGGGAGCGGGATGCAATACGGTGAGACCGAGTGCGCGAAGCCCTGCGCCGCATCGCGCGCGTCGCCGTAGAAGATCTCGAGGGCGTAGTTGTGGAGCGTCTTCTGGAGCGCGAGTCCGCTCGGCGTCTCGAGCGTTGTGAGCAATACGCGTACAGGCACCGCAGACCTGCCTTTCGCGGCGCCCGTTCTCAACACCCGTGCCACAGTGTTACGTCGTCGCGCAGCCCGTCGGGCTCCGTGATTTGTTCTGTGATCTGTCGGGGAGAAACTGTCTCGCAGGCGATTGTGGGGCGTTCGCCGTGTGTCACAATGGCACGGCTCAGCCGCGGGTGTCTTTCACGCTCTCGCCGGGCGCGTCGGTGACGGGGGGCACCGCGGCGGGGGGCTCGTCGAGGTCGCGCGCTACAGCGGGCAGCTCGTGCTCGCCGCGCACGGGGTTTCGCGACGCGTCGACGAAGGCGCCCATGGCCTGCACCGAGAGCGCGAAGTCGCCGTTGCGGAAGCGCGCGCGGCCGATGAGGTAGCGCACCTCGGGGTGCTGCTCGCACCACACGGGCTCCTCGCGGGCGAGCGCTTCGAGCGTCTCCGACGCCTCGGCGAAGCGGGGCTCGGCGCTCTCGGCGAGCGACGATCGGTACAGCAGAAATCCGTACATGAGCCGCAGGCCCGGGCCCGACTGCTCGCGCACGTTGGCGGGCAGCGAGGCCAGCGTTTCGAGCGCGGTGTTGTACGAGCCGTTGTCGATGGCGGCGCGCGCGCGGTCGAAGGTTTCGCTGAGGAGGCGCGCTCCCTCGACGCTCATCGAGGCGCCGGGGACGGGAGGTTCGAGGCGAATGGTGGGCTCGCGCGGCGTGGTGATCGAGTTCCAGATGCTGGCGGCGCGGGTCATCTCGGGGATGCGAATCTCGGCGCCGCCGGGGACGCGGATGGAGGCCGCGGCGTAGAGCACCGCACCCGCGCGGCTGGGCCTGCCCGCTGCGAGCAGAGATACACCGAGGCGCGACATGAGGCGCATGCGACCGTCGGGCGTGGTGGGCGTGACCACCTGCGACTCGACGCGGCCGTAGCTCCAGTCGTCGGCGTACATGGTTTCGACGTAGCCCGAGAAGGCGTCGAAGCCGATGAGGTCGCGCGGCGCGGCGAACTCGATGAGCGCGTTGTCGTCGGTGTTGACGGGCGCGGCGCGGCGGCGGCACGTGGGCATTTCGCACACGCCGAGGCCCGTGGAGCGAAGGTCGCTGCGCCACTCGCCGCGCTCGAGGTGCTCTTCGAGGGTGGCGAAGCGGTTCACCTCGTTGCGCGAGGCGAAGAGCATGCGGGCGAGGAGGTCGGTGCTGCCGTTGGCGTGCGCGGGCTCGACGGCCGCGCGAATCGTCGGGTCGGCGAGGCGCCGGTCGATCTCCGCGGGGTCGAGCCCGATGGGCCTGAACGACCCGAGCATGATGGTATCGGAGCTGTACGCGTCGGCCGCGAACACGCGCACGTGGGGGAACACCGAGGCGAACGTTCGGTAGATGGTCTTGATGTTGTCGGGCGACATCTCGTAGAGCTGCACCCACTGCACGAAGATGCCGTCGGGCGTGAGGCTCTGCGTGGCCGCGCGAAAGTGGTCGGCGGTGAAGAGGTTCGAAACCCCGGTGATCCAGGGGTTCGAGGGCTCCGAGATCACCACGTGGTAGCGCCGGTCGGTGGCCGCGAGAAAGTTGCGCCCGTCGTTGTTGAGCACCGTGAGGCGCGGCGCCGTCACGAAGGGAAAGCTGCGATCTTCGGTGTACGTGAGGTGGTTCACGTCGGCGAAGAAGCGCGAGGCGTCGGGGATCCAGCGCTCGAGCTCGATCACATCGACACGGCGCACGGGAAACTGCAGCGTGGTGCCGATGGTGACGCCCGAGCCGAAGCCCACGACGGCTACGTCGAGCTCGTTCGCGGGGCGCGGGTGGAGCAGCAGGGGATAGCCCGCCACGAGAACCTGCGTGGGCATGTCGTCGCCGTTCGAAGCGTCGACCTTGCCGTTGTTCTTGAGCGCGAAGTGAACCTTCTCGCCGCCGAGCGACCAGCGCTCGACGGTGACCGTGGTGGTCACTCCGTCGCGGTAGTAGATCGGGTTGTCGCCGCCCATGGATCGCGAGCGCTCGCCGGGCGCGTCTTCGATGCAGCGCCCGTTGCGGCGGCGCACCATGCCGTCGGCGAGCGAGAGGCGAAACACGCCGGTGGTCATTTCGGCCTGATCCCACGCGCGCGGAAAGAGCTTCAGGGCGCCCTGCGAGCGCGCGATGCGGCCGTCGCGACCGAGGGCCGCGCCGGTGCCCGTCACCGCGAGCAGCACGGCGGCCATGGGCACCAGCACGTACTTCACGGGCTCTTCGCCCGGCGAGGCGAGAAACAGCATGAGCGCGATGGCGAGGTTGACCGCCACCGCGATGTACATGGCCGTCTCCATGCCGACCGCGGGCATGATGAGAAAGCCCATGAGAAACGAGCCCGCGATGGAGCCCACGGTGTTGACCGAGTACACCGCGCCGGTGTCGCTGCCGATCTTCGAGAGGCCGCGCGCGTAGGCCCGCACGCCGAGCGGAAAGGCCGCGCCCATGCCCACCGCCGCGGGGAGCGCGCACATGAGCGCCACCACGAACGAGAGCGCCTGAATGGCCGTCACGTGCTGCGAGAAGTGAATGGCCTCGTGGGGGTCGCAGTTGGTGGTCGCGCTGAGCGCGAGGTGCACAAACATGCGCGGGATGCGGTCTTGAAAGAAGTACGTGACGATGGCGCCCGCGGCGATGAGAAGCTGCGTGACGCCGAGCGCGAGCACGGGCCTGCGCCAGGTGGCCGCGATGGAGGTGCCGAGCAGCACCATGACGGTGATCACCGCCCACAGGAGCCGCGACAGGTTGGTCTGGTAGATCACGTACTGGAGCAGCGCGAGGGCCTCGATGGTGCCCGCGACGGCCACCGTGGCGAAGGGCGTTGGGCGCGCGCGCAAGATGCCCGACGCGAGCGCGCTGCCGCCGCCGATGCCCACCAGAAACCCGATGAGAATGATTGAGAACGAGTACACCGACGAGCCGATCACCATGTCGAGCGCGCGGGTGAGGATCACCTCGTAGGCGAGCGCCGCGAAGCCCGATCCCGCCGCGGCCACGAGCGTGGCGGTGCGCACGGCGCGCGAGGTGCCCTCTTCGAGGATCTCGTCGTCGCCCTCGTCGGCCGCGACGGCCTCTTCGGTGGTGCCTTCGGTCTTCGCGGCTTCGACGGCCTTCACGGGGAGCAGGTCGCGCCACGTGGCGGGCCACTCGCCTCCGAGGAGGGGCTTGCGAAACAGCACGATGAGCAGCGCGAGGGTGATGTTGGTGCAGCCCGCGATGGCGTTCGTCCACGCGAGGCCGACGCCAGGGAGGAGGAAGAAGCCCGCGAGGAAGGTGCCCGCCACGGCGCCGAAGGTGTTCACCGAGTAGAGGGCGCCCACGCGCTGCCCGAGGCGCCCGCCCTGCTTCACGAAATGCTTCGCCAGAAGGGGGAGCGTGGCGCCCATGAGGGTGGTGGGCGGCAAGAGCACCAGGGCTACCACCACGAAGCGCAGCAGGGTGAAGACGTCGAAGCGGTTGCCGCCGTGGTTGGTGATCCAGTGCGACACGGGGGGGTAGACCCCGCGCACCACCACGGGGATGAGCAGCGAGAAGACGCCCACCCCGGCCTCCATGGCCGCATAGGTGAGAATCGGAAACTTCAATCGGTCGGCGAAGCGGCCGAAGAGAAAGCTCCCGAGCGCGAGGCCTCCCATGAAGGCGCTGAGCACCGTGCTGATGGCCGGTGTCGAGGCGCCGAACACGAGCGTGAGCATGCGCGTCCAGATGACCTCGAACACGAGGCCCGAGGCGCCAGAGAGAAAGAAGCACAGGAAGGGTACCAGGAGCGCCTGGAGGCCCGTCTCAGCGCGCTCCGAGGGGGGCGAGGCAGAGGTCTTCGTCACGGGGCGCGGACTCTAGCAGACACCCGCCGCGTTCTGTGAATTCGCCATCAGGGCGCGGCCTTCGCGCGCTCCCACGCGGGGGCCGCGTCGATGGAGAGCTTCGCGAAGCGGGGCTTCCAATCTCTCTCCCAGGTGCGCTCGACCACGGCGCCGTAGCGCGCGGGCGCCATGAGGCCCCACGCGCGGTCGACGTCGGAGATGGTGTCGAGGCGCTCGGCGTAGGCGGGCGCGTAGCTCCGTCGGATGCGACGGAACCACCCCGGGAGCTCGCGCTCGATCACCCCGCGGAGGGAGGGGGCGTGGGGCGTCTCGAGCATCCACCCGAGGAGCGTCCACCCGAAGGCGCGGTGCCTCACCTCGTCGCGCAAGATGCGGTCGAGGGCCTTGCGCGCGACGGGCACGGTGCAGCCCTCGCGGAGGTTCTTGAAGAGGGGCACGGCCACCGTCTCGCCGAGGCAGAAGGCATCGACGCCCACGCGCAGAATGTCGTGCTCGAGCATCTCGCCCGCGCGCCGCGGGAGGGTGAGCGTCTCGCGCGCCATCGTGGGGCCCTTCGTGCCGCCCGCGGCGAGGTACGTCTCCATGCTGAGCTCGGCGTGCATGAGCTCGTCTTCGACGATGCGCAGGCCGTCGTGAATGAGGTCGGGCGACGCGCCCGCCTGCATGAGCCACAGGGTTAGCTCTTGCGTGAGAACGGCCGAGCGATACTCGGCCTCGACGCGCATCAGCCACTGCTGTCGCACATGGTCGTTGGCCTCGGCGTGGGCGCGGGTGCGTGCTGCCATGAGGGCGATCTTGCCTACGCGTCGGGGCCCGCGTCGAGCACCGCGGGCGCATCGGACACGAGGGGCACGTCGGGGGGCGGGTTGCAGCTCACCTCGGCGATGTCCCATGCGCCTGAGGTGCACCGTGCGAAGAGGGTCGGCGAGCCGAGGCAGTCGCCGTAGTTGCACATGACCGGGAGCGTGCCCGCGACGCAGGGGCTCCCGCGCATGGGAACCGTGGTGGGGCACACGGGCGGCGTGGTGTCGGGCAGCGCGGTCACATCGGAGGCGTCGGAGGCGTCGACCACGTCGCTCGGATCGGGCACGTCGGGCGCGGGAGGGTTGCACGAGGTGATCTGCGACTGCCACACGCCGTTGAGGCAGCTCGCGGTGCCGCTGCCCCCACTCGCACACGCGTACGAGCACGAGCCGAGCGACGCGGTGCACGCGCTCCCGTTCGTGGGAGGCGTTGAAGGACACTCGATGAACGGCGGGTTGGTGATGGGCTTCACCTCACTGCCACACCCGGCGTTGAGCGCGCCGACGGTGGCGGCGACGGTGACCACAAACGATGCCCGGAGCGACCTTCGATGCTGCATAGGCGACTTCATTACACCTCGCGTGCCACTTGTAAAATAGGTCTTTGCTTCGCATCGTGGGCCCTCGCGCGTGACGTGTGGGCCCAGCGCATGGCCCGCGTTGGCACACGGTGCGATGGCCAACGGCGGTGAGAGCCACTATGGTCGCGGGCCACTCGATGCCGCCACCTCGCAACACCGTCTCAGGCAAGTACGTGCTCGCCGCCGCGCTGGGGTTGAGCCTCTTCATCGCCATCGGCGTGATGCTCATCGCGCTCGCCACGCGGCGTCCGCCGGCGCCGCCGCCGATGCCCCGCAACGATGCGCCGCGGAGCGAAGGGTTACCAGTCGCCGCCCAGCGCCTCGAGCTGCTCGCGTAGCAGCGCGATGGCGCGGGCGTGGAGGCGGCTCGCCCAGCTCTTGCTGAGCCCCATGGCGCGCCCCGCCTGCTCGATGGTCTGCGCTTCGAAGTACACCGCGTGCACCACGCTTCGCTCGCGCGCGGGGAGCTTCGCGAGCGCTTCGACGAAGCGCCGGGAGAGTTCCGCGTGTTGCAGGGCGCTCTCGGGGTCGGGCGCCGTGACGGGGGTCGTCTGCGCGGCGATCTCGGCGAGGGTGCAGGTGGTCGCGATCTCGCCCACCAGGGAGGCGAGCTGCTGCGCTGCGTCGGCCTGCGTGGCGGGCGCGGGGGCGCTGCCCAGGCGCTGCTCGACGAGGCTGTCGACGGCGGCCTCGGCGGCGGCGCGGGCGCGGTACACGGGGTGGTCGGAGGCCACGTCGCGCACGTAGTCGAGGATGGCGCCGCGGATGCGGTAGTGGGCGAAGGTGGTGAACTGCGCGCCGCGGGTCGCGTCGTAGCGCTGCGCGGCGTCGACGAGGCCCGCGTTGGCGGCCGACACGATGTCGTCGACGGGGACTCCGCGGGGGAGGTCGCGCAGGGCCTGCAGCGCGAGGCGGCGCGCGTAGGGGAGCGTCTTCTCGATCAGGGCGGCGCGGTCTTTGTCGCTCGTCGCGGCCATCGTGCGGCGCGCATGGTCGCGGCATCACGCGCGGCGGGTCAAGCCTTCGTTGGCGCCGCGTAGGGCTCGCGGGTGCGCGAGGTCTGCAGCGCCCAGAGGCCGACGGAGAGAAGAACGAAGCACGCCCACTGGGCGGGCGTGAGCCCGAGGTGGCGCACGTCTCCTTCGGGGCCGAGGTCGGTGGCGCGCATGAAATCCAACGGGAAGCGCAGGAGGGCGTAAGCGACCGCGAGGGCGCCGGAGATCATCCCGGGGCGCGCGGTGCGGCGCGACACCACGACGACGAGCGCGAGGAGCAGCGGGGTGAGGGCGAACTCGATGAGCCCGAGGTCGTAGCGGGCGCCGTCGGGGAAGCGCACCGCGAGCCACGAGGTGGTGAGGTGCCCCTTGTGGTCGTGGGCGACGGCGCAACCCGCGCGGCCGAAGAGCCACCCGACGGGGAACGCGTAGGTGCAGAGGTCGGTGTACACCCACGGGTCGACCTTCTTCACATGGATGTACGAGAGGCCGCCGATGAAGGCCCCGGCCACGCCGCCGAAGGACGAGAGCCCGTGGTGAATCTTCACGAGCTCGAGGGGGTCGCGCACGGCCACCATGGGGTGGTAGGCGAGCACGTCGAACAGGTGCCCGAAGAAGAAGCCGCCCGCGAAGACGCAGAGCACGAAGAGGTCGATCTGCTGCGGGGGGCCGAGGCCGAGCGACTTCGCGCGCTTCACGACCACGGCGTGGCCGGCGATCACGCCGAGGGCCACGAGGAGGCCGAAGGTGTGAAACTGCATGCCGGCGATCGTGAAGGTCGCGAAGTCGAGGTAGGGGATCAATGGGGGTGCGCCACACTACTCCACGCGTCCGTCGGCGTGGAGCGTGACCGTCACCATGCCCGCGAGGTCGGTGCGTCGCAGGTCGACGTGATGCGCGCGCATTCTCTCGACCACCGACGGGTGCGGGTGGCCGAAGGGCGACGGGTGCCCGCAGCTCACGAGCGCGACGCGCGGCTGAAGCGCTTCGAGAAAGGCCTCGGTGCTCGACGTTCGGCTCCCGTGATGCCCCACCTTGAGCACGTCGACGCGACCGAGGCGCGGGAGGAGCGCGCGCTCGCCCGCCGCTTCGAGGTCGCCCGGGAGCAGGGCGCTCGCGCGCCCGACGGTGATGCGCAGCACGAACGACGCGTCGTTGGGGGGCGTCTCGTCGAGGGCGCCGGGGCAGGGCGCGAGCACCTCGATCCACGCGCCGTGAAACCACAGCGGAGGGCCGCACAGCCGCGACGGGCCCAACACCGGAACGCCTCTTCTGTGAGCCGTTAGGAGCGTCCGGGCATAAGCGCCAGTGTAGCCGAGTGACGTACCCTGTCCAGTGTCCCAGAGTTCGCCGACGCGCACCGCGTCGAGCACGGCGGGGAGGCCGCCCGCGTGGTCGGGGTGCGGGTGCGAGAGCACCACGGCGGCGAGGCGGTCGCGCCGCCGTTGGGCGAGCCAGGGCGCGACCTCGCGGGCGCCGGGGTCGGGGCCGCCGGTGAGGGCGCCGCCGCCGTCGATGAGCATGGCCTCTCCGTCGGGGAGCTCGACGACGATCGCGTCGCCCTGGCCCACGTCGATGGCCGTGATGCGGAGCACTCCGACGGGGTGCAGGGTGTGTCGGTGAGCGAGCTCCAACGCGCCGAGCGCGAGCGCGCCCGCGAGGGCGATGAGGGCGACGGTCTTCGGGCGGCGTCCGCACGCGGCGACGACGAACACGGTGGCGACGACCCACTGCGCGGGCGTAGGCGCGGGCAGCGCGAGCGACGCGAGGGGCAGGCGCAGGGCCGCGCCGGGGAGCGTGAAGAGGGCGCCGAGGAGGGCGCCCGCGAGGCTCCCGATGGGGGCCACGACGCGCAGCGGGAGCACGGCCTCGAGGGCCACGAGGGTGAGCACGGCGGGGAGCATGAGGGCCTCTCCCACGGGGGCGGCGATGGCGTTCATCACCGAGGCCGTGAGGGGCGCGCGGCCGAAGTGCCACGCGAGCGCGGGCATCACCGCGAGGCCGACGCGCGTGCTGGCCGTGAGCGCCGACGCGAGCTCGTGGCGGAGGTAGCGCGCGAGTGAGGGCGTCTCTGCATCGGTGGGCTCGGACGAGGTGCCGCGCGCGAGCGCCCACGAGGCCACGACCGAGAGCACCCAGCCGATGTCGACGACGAGCACCGGGTCGCACGCGGCCATGGCGAGGGCCACCAGCGCGACGGCCGACTCGCCGTTCGTCTTGCGGCCCGCGAGGGTGGCGAGCGAGGTGAGCGCGGCGGTGATGAGCGCGCGCATCGACGAGGGCGCCTCGCCCGTCACCATGATGAAGAAGCCCACGACGGGGAGCGGGAGCACCGCCGCGAGCCGGGGGGCGTAGCCGCGCATCGCGAGCCACGGGACGCGCGCGACGGCCCTGCGCACGAAGGCCGCGGCGAGTGTGAGAAGCAGCGCGACGTGGGCCCCCGAGACGGCGAGCAGGTGGGCCATGCCGGTCTCGCGAAAGGCCTCGTGCTCGCGTTCGTCGAGGCCCGAACGGTCGCCGAAGAGGAGCGCGCGGGCCCGCGCGGCGTGCTCGGTCGAGAGGGCGCGGGCGAGGGAGCGCTCCATCGCGTTGCGGGCGCGGAGGGCGGCGTGGCGCGCGGCGTCGAGGGGCGACGCGCGGCGCTCGACGCGCTCGCAGGCGGCGGCGTCGGCCGTCCAGCGAACGCCGCGCAGCACGCGCACGAGCTCCGGCGGGTCGCGCGGCGCGTTGCGCGTCGGAACGAGCGGGCGCACCGTGGCCACGGCCTCGATGATGTCGCCGGGCGTCGCGGGGCAGCGGTCGGGGGGCGTGCGCAGGTCGATGGCGCCCCACGCGGGCGCGACGAGGCGGCAGCGGTCGTGGTCGCCGTCGTGGGCGCACCCCGCGACGACCGTGGCGCGCAGCAGAATCGCCTCGGCGACGGGCACGCGCGGCCACGCGGGAGCGCGCAACGCGCCGCGGCGGGCGCCTCCCGCGGCCGTAGAGGCGACGACGAGGAGCAGCGCCGCGACGAGACCGTGGCGACGTCGCAGCACCAACGCGAGCGCGGCGCACGCGAGCGAGACGACCACGAGCGCGGGCGCGGGAGGCGACCACGGGAGGGTGGCGCCGAGGAGGAATCCCAGCGCGAGGAGGGGCAACGGTCCCATGGCAGCGGTGCGATCACGGGGTGTGCCGTACGGGCGAAATCGCTGCAAATATGATGGATTCGTCGAGGCGGGGGTGGCGGAACGGGGTGGCGAGGGGGTGGCGGAGGGGTGGCGGGTCGCCAGTGCGCCGCGGCGCGCTGGAGTTGACCGGAAAAGAACCTTGACCTTTGCGGGCCATACCCTTACGTAAGGGGAGGTTTCAGCCCAACCCTTACGTATGGGTGAGAGTTCGATGACGGTTCGCCTCCCGATCGCAGACATGGCCTCCGAGCTGGCGCTTCGCCCGCCGCGCGAGGCTTCGTCTGCCGAGGGGGTGGCGCCGTGCGACCTCTTGCGCGTGGGCGACCTGGCGCAGCGCACCAACAAGACGGTGCGCGCGCTGCACCTCTACGAAGAGCTGGGGCTCCTGCACCCGGTCGAGCGCAGCAAAGGCGGCTTTCGCCTCTACGGGCCCGACGCGGTGGTGCGCGTCCGGTGGATCTCGAAGCTCCAAGACATGGGCTTCTCGCTCCCCGACATTCGCGAGCTCTTGCACACCTGGGAGGTGTCGGGCTCGGCCTCCGGCGCGATGGCGCGCATTCGTGAGCTGTACCGCCAGAAGCTCGAAGAGACCGACGCGCAGATCAAGCGTCTGCAAGAGCTGCGGCACGAGCTTACGGCCTCCGTCGCGTACCTCGAGACCTGCGAGGTGTGCGACCCGGTGCGATTGATTTCCGCGTGCCCCCACTGCGAGATGCACGGGTGCGGCGCGCCCGACCTCGTCGCGGGCCTCCACGGCTCGCGCCCGACGTGATCACAAGGTGACCGACATGGCCCTCAAGCTCCCGATCTACATGGATTACCACGCCACCACGCCCGTCGACCCGCGCGTGCTGGAGACGATGATCCCGTACTTCACCGAGAAGTTCGGCAACGCCGCCTCGCGCTCGCACCGCTTCGGGTGGGAGGGCGAAGAGGCCGTGGGGTATGCCCGCGAGCAGGTGGCCACGCTCATCAACGCCGAGAAGCCCGAAGAGATTGTTTTTACCTCGGGCGCGAGCGAGAGCAACAACCTCGCCCTCAAGGGCGTGGCCGAGTTCTACAAAGACAAGGGCAGCCACATCATCACCACGAAGGTCGAGCACAAGGCCGTGCTCGACACGTGCAAGCGCCTCGAGAAGCAGGGCCTCACGGTCACCTACCTCGACGTCGACAAGACCGGCCTCGTGTCCGTCGACGACGTGCGCAACGCCATCACCGACAAGACCATTCTCGTCTCGGTGATGCTCGCCAACAACGAGGTGGGCGCCGTGCAGCCCATCGGCGAGATCGGCAAGCTCTGCAAGGAGCGCGGGGTTCTCTTTCACGTCGACGCGGTGCAGGGCATCGGCAAAACCGAGTTCGACGTGCGCGCGATGGGCGTCGACCTCGCGTCCATCACGGCCCACAAGATCTACGGCCCCAAGGGCGTCGGCGCCCTCTACGTGCGGCGCTCCAAGCCCCGCGTGCGCATCTCGGCGCAGGTCGACGGCGGCGGCCACGAGCGCGGCATGCGCTCGGGCACGCTCAACGTGACGGGCATCGTGGGCTTCGGCAAGGCCTGCGAGGTGCTCACGCAGACGTGGCGCGACGAGGTGCGCAAGATCGAGGCGCAGCGCAACCGCCTGGCCGAGCGGATCTTCAAGAACCTCGACGAGGTGTACCTCAACGGCCCCGCGCTCGACTCGGGCAAGCGCCTGCCGAACAACCTCAACGTGTCGTTCGCGTACGTCGAGGGCGAGGGGCTCATGATGGCCATCAAAGACGTGGCCGTCTCGTCGGGCAGCGCGTGCACCAGCGCGTCGCTCGAGCCCTCGTACGTGCTCCGCGCGCTGGGCGTGGATGAAGAGCTCGCGCACACGAGCATTCGCTTCGGCCTCGGGCGCTTCACCACCGACGAGGAGGTCGACTTCGTGGCCGACCTCGTCGTGGGCAAGGTGAAGAAGCTCCGCGACCTCTCGCCGCTCTACGAGATGGCCAAAGAGGGCATCGATATCAAAAGCATTCAGTGGGCCGCCCACTGATCAACGTTTCGCACTAAGGATCAAGCGCCATGGCGTACAGCGACAAGGTGATCGAGCACGCAGAGAACCCCCGTAACGTGGGCACGCTCGACAAGGAAGACCCCAGCGTGGGCACCGGTCTGGTGGGTGCGCCCGCGTGCGGCGACGTGATGCGGCTGCAGATCAAGGTGACCGACGGCGGCGTGATCGAAGACGCCAAGTTCAAGACCTTCGGCTGCGGGTCGGCCATCGCCAGCTCGTCGCTCGCGACCGAGTGGCTCAAGGGCCGCACGCTCGACGAGGCCGAGACCATCAAGAACACCGACATCGTGGCGGAGCTCAACCTCCCGCCCGTAAAGATCCACTGCTCGGTGCTCGCCGAAGACGCCATCAAGAGCGCCATCGACGACTACCGTAAGAAGCAGGCCTCGCGCAGGGCGCAGGGCTGAGAGAAGAGACCGCGATGGACGCGCAGACCACACGCTCTGATGCCCCGCAGGCGCCGGCCGAGAAGCGCGAGCTCACGGTGGCGGTGACCCCGAAGGCCGTGCTCAAGGCCCGCGAGGCGCTCGTGAAGCGCGGCACCCCAACGGCCATGCTGCGCCTCGGCGTGCGCGGCGGCGGCTGCTCGGGCTTCTCGTACGTGATCGAGTTCGCCGAGGAGTCCACCGCGCGCGATCGGGTGTTCGACTTCGACGGGCTCAAGGTCGTGGTCGACCCGAAGTCGCTCGTGCTGCTCCAGGGCTCGACGCTCGACTACGAGACCAAGCTCATGTCACACGGCTTCAAGTTCGTGAACCCGAACGAGAAGACCGGCTGCGGCTGCGGCGAGAGCTTCACCGTCTGACCGTCGTCGGTCTTCGCACGGCACACCCATGACCGATCCCTTCTCGACGCTGGGCGTTCCGGCGCGCTTCACCTTCGCGCCGGGCGACCTCGCGCAGCGCCACCGTGATCTCTCTCGCGCGCTGCACCCCGACCGCCATGTTCATTCTCCGCCGGGCGAGCGGCGCATGGCCCTCGAGCGCGCCGTGTCGGTCAACGACGCGTTTCGCGCGCTGCGCGACCCCCTGGGCCGCGCGCAGGCGCTCCTCACGCTCCACGGGCTGTCGGTGCAAGAGGGCGATCGCGCCCCCGCCGCCCTCCTCATGGAGGTGATGGAGCTCCGCGAAGACCTCGACGCCGCCCGCGCGAAGCCCGCGCGCATCGCCGCGCTGCGAGAGACCGTGGCCGCCCGCGTGGCCGCCGAGGAGTCCGTGGTGGCCCGCGTGTTCGACCGCGAGGGCGCGCCCGACGCCGGGGCTCTCGCGCAGGCCCGCGACGCCGTGGTGAAGCTCCGATACTTCAAGCGCTTTCAAGAAGAAGCCGACGCGATGGAGGAGTAGTCAACTCCCTCTCGCGAAGGCACCGTCACCGATCACCGACTGGTTGATGTTCACATGGCCCTCTTGCAGATCTTCGACCCCAAGGCCCGCGCTGTTCCCATCGGCATCGACCTGGGCACCACCAACTCGCTGGTGGCCTACGTGGTCGACGGCGGCGTCGAGTGCGTCACCGACTGCAACCTCTCGCCCCTGCTCCCGAGCGTGGTGTACTACGGCGCCCACGGGGCCACGCTGGTGGGCGACGACGCGCGCACCCTCGCGGCGCTGCACCCGCGCGAGACCATCGTGTCGGTGAAGCGCTTCATGGGCCGCGGCGCGGATGACCCCGAGACGCGCCGCCTCGGCCCCTACGATTTCGTGTCGCCGCGCGAGGGCGAGTCGAACACCGTTCGCTTCCGCGTGCACAGCCGCGAGGTGACGCCCGTCGAGGTGTCGGCGGAGATCCTCCGCGAGCTCAAGGGCCGCGCCGAAGACCAGCTTCGCACCGTAGGGGGCGCGGTGATCACCGTGCCCGCGTACTTCGACGACGCGCAGCGCCAGGCCACCAAAGACGCCGCGCGCCTCGCGGGCATCGAGGTGCTTCGGCTCCTCAACGAGCCCACCGCGGCGGCCCTCGCGTACGGCCTCGACAAGGGCCGCACGCAGGGCACCTTCGCCGTGTACGACCTCGGCGGCGGCACCTTCGACATCACCGTGCTCTCCCTCGACGACGGGGTGTTTCAGGTGCGCTCCACGGGCGGCGACTCGCAGCTCGGCGGCGACGACATGGACCGCGCCGTGGCCACCGTGCTCCTCCACGAGATGGGCTTCGCAGACCTCGCCCACGCCTCGCCCGAGCTCGTGCGCCGCGCCCTCGACGCCGCCCGCGCCGCCAAGCACCGGCTCACCGACGCGACGGAGACCGCTGTCACCGTCTCGCGCGACGCGGGCGGAGAGTACGCCCGCCCGCTCACCCGCGCTGAGTTCGACGCCATCGTGGGGCCCGTGGTCGAGCGCACCGGGGCCGCGTGCAAGCGCGCCCTGCGCGACGCGGGCGTAAAGCCCGAAGCGCTCGACGGGGTGATCCTCGTGGGCGGATCGACGCGCGTGCCCCTCGTGCGATCGTTCGTGCGAGAGCTCTTCAAGCATGAGCCCCTCACCGACATCGACCCCGACCAGGTGGTGGCCTTCGGCGCCGCCCTCCAGGCCGACATGCTCGCGGGCGAGGGGCCGCGCGAAGACGCGCTCATCCTCGACGTGATTCCGCTCTCCCTCGGCATCGAGACGATGGGCGGCGTGGCCGAGAAGATTCTCACGCGCAACACCACCATCCCCGCGGGGCGCGCGCAGCTCTTCACCACGTACGCCGACAACCAGACGGGCTTCGTGATCCACGTGGTGCAGGGCGAGCGCGAGATGGCCGTCGACAACCGCTCCCTCGCGACCTTCACGCTCAAGGGCATTCCGCCGATGGCCGCGGGGCTCGCGCGCCTCGAGGTGACCTTTCGCGTCGACGCCGACGGCATGCTCGACGTGACGGCGAAGGAGCTCACCACCGGCGTCGAGCAGCACGTCGAGGTGAAGCCCTCGTACGGCCTCGAGGCCGACGACGTGGAGCGCATGCTCATGGAGTCGTTCGAGTTCGCCGAGAGCGACCTCGCGGCGCGACAGCTCCGCGAGCGCGTGGTCGAGGCCGAGCAGGTGATCGCGGCGACGCAGAAGGCCGTCGGCATCGACGGCGATCTCCTCGATGAGGACGAGCGTGCCGAGCTCGACGGCGCCCTCGCGGCGCTGCGCGACGCGGTGGCGAAGGGCGATCGCAACGCGATTCACCACCGCACCGAGGGGCTCGACCGGGCGGCCACGCCGCTCGCCGAGCGACGGATGAACCGCGCGGTGAAGCGCGCCATGTCGGGGCACGCGCTCAAGGAGTTCGAAGACGAGCTC
>CANMAT010000001.1 GCA_947494865.1 Deltaproteobacteria bacterium | reverse complement strand
GGTAGTAGCCCGCCAGCACGAGCACGGCGCTCGCGTAGCCGAGAATGGTGCCCAGCGCCGCGCGACGGCCGCGCCAACCGGCCGCGAGGCGCAGCACGAGCACGCCGGCGAACACGATCCACGCGCCCATGCCCACGTACTGCTGCCACGCCGCGAGCGGCCCGCCCGTCGAGGTGCGCACGCCCACGAAGAGCCCCGTCACGATGCCGAGCGTGAGGGCAGGGAGCCCCACGGCCACGCAGCGGTACCCGAGGTCGTCGAGCACGTCGAGCGGCGGCAGGCGTTGAAACACGCCCTTCAGGTGCTTGCGCTTCACCTGACGCTCTTGAATGAGGTACGCGAGGGCCATCGCGAAGGCCACGGTGAAGGCCGCCGTGCCCGTGAGCACCGAGCCCACGTGGAGGGCGATGAGGGCGCCGCCCAGGTGCCCCACGGGGCGACCCGCGGGGGCGCGCGACGCGAGCAGCATGAGCAGGGTGAGGGGGGCGACGAAGGCCCCCACGACCTCGACGCGCTGCCGCACGCGACGCACGCCCAGGAAGGCCACCACCACGAGCAGGGCGAGCGTCGAGAGCGACTCGCGGATGCCCGAGAAGGGGCCGCGCCCATCGGCCCAACCGAGCGCCTCGTGGAGGCCGTGGAGCATCGCCGCCGCGGAGAGGAAGCGCAGCCCCCACACGACGGGCACCTGCCGCCGCGTGCCCGCGAGGTGGGCGAGCAGGGCGGCGCCGGCGAGGCCGTAGAGCAGCGCAGCGACGTAGAACGCAGGGTTCGCGAGCCAGGGTGACACGGGCGGAGGGGGGGGCTCTACTTCACGTTGTTCAAGAAGAATTTCTGCAAGGCGGCGAGGGTCTGCGCGTGCATCGGGTCGTCGGAGTCGCGCGGCCCCCGCGGGCCCTTGAGCCCCGCAGCGGGGAGCGGCGGCGGTGTCACCACGCCCTCCGCCGCGCGCAGCACGCCCATAAAGCCGGGCTGCACCCGGTACGCGGTCTCGCCGAGGATCACCGAGTCGGCCATGTGCTCGCCGCCCATCTCGGCGACCTGGGCGAGGCTCTTCACCTTGCCCACGAGCCCCGGCGCATCGGGCGAGCCGGTCACCTCTTCGAGAAAGCGCACGGCCTCGGTGAGCGCGAAGCGCCGCGAGGTCTCATGGTCGACGAGGCCCTCGGCGTCGATCTCGGCCCGACCGTCGGCGACCCAGACATCGAGCGCCTCGTGCGCGATGAAGAGCCGCGACGGAGTCATGCGAGAATGTCCAGCGGGCGCTCGACGAGCTTGCGCAGCGAGAGGAGAAAGCGCGCCCCCAGGGCGCCGTCGACCACGCGGTGATCGCACGAGAGGGTCACCGCGCAGCGCTTGCCCGGCACCACCGCGCCGTTCTTCACCACGGGCACGTCGCGCACGGCGCCCACCGCGAGGATCATCGACTCGGGCGGGTTGATCACCGCGGCGAAGCGGTCGATCTGAAACATCCCGAGGTTCGACACCGAGAAGGTGCCCGCTTGCATCTCCTCGGGCTTGAGCTTGCGCGCGCGGGCGCGCGCCGCGAGGTCCTTCGCGACGCGGGCGAGGGCACGCACCGCGAGCCGATCGGCGCCGCGGATCACGGGCGTCACGAGCCCGTCCTCGATGGCCACCGCGATCGACACGTCGACGCGGCCATACACCACGACCTGACCGTCGATCCACGACGCGTTCGACTCCGGCACCGCGCGCAGAGAGAGCGCCGACGCGCGCACGAGCAGGTCGTTGAACGACACCTTCTCCTCGGGGGCCACGCCCTGATTGAGCTGCTCGCGCAGCGCGGCGAGGGCCTCGACGTCGAGGTCGGCCTCCAGGTAGAAATGCGGCACCGTCTGCTTGGCCTCGACGAGCCTGCGGGCGATGGTCTTGCGCATCGGCGAGGGCGCCTTCACCACGTCGCCCGGTCGCACCACGAGCGCGAGGAGATCGCTCGCGGCGGAGATCCCCGCAGACGGCGCGGCCTGCGCCACGGGGCTGAGGTCGCCCTCGGTCACGCGGCCCCGCGGCCCCGAGCCCTTCACCCCCACGAGCGAGAGGTCGAGCTCGCGCGCGATGCGCCGAACGCGCGGCGTGGTGGGCGCGAGGATCACCCCCGCGACGCCCTTCTCGCTGGGCACGGCCGATGCCGCGAGGCCCTGCGGCGTCGCGGCGACCGGCGTCACGGGCGCAGGGCTCGCGGGTGCCGACCGCGACGGAGGCGCGGCCTCGGCGACGGGCTGCGGGCTCGCCGCAGGCGTCGGCGCGTCGGAGGGCGCAGCGCCCGAGAGCCGGGCGACGAGGGCCGACACGTCTTCGCCGGGCTCACCGAAGATGGCCACGGGCTGACCGAGCTTCGTGACAGCCCCCTCGGGCACGAGGGTCTTGAGGAGGGTGCCGCGGTCGAAGCTACGAAACTCCATCGTAGCCTTGTCGGTCTCGACCTCGGCGAGCAGGTCGTCGATGTCGATCGCGTCGCCCTCGCGCTTCGCCCAGCGAACGAGCGTACCCTCTTCCATCGTAGGAGACAGCTTCGGCAGTTCGATAACTCTGGCCATGGCGGTGCGCAGCCTCTCAGTACGCGAGCAGCGCGCGGACGCCGCGCACCACCGTGTCGGTCGACGGAATCGTGAGATCTTCGAGCTTCTTGTTGTAGGGCATCGGCGCGTCGCGGCCCGTAACCCGCAGCACCGGCGCTGCGAGGGCCCCGAAGGCGTCGCGCTGCACGCGGTCGACCACCTCGGCGCCCACACCGCCGAAGGGCCACGCCTCCTGCACCACGAGGCAGCGCCCGGTCTTCTCGACGCTGGCGATGACGGGCGCGTGATCGAGCGGCCTCACGCTGCGCAGGTCGATCACCTCGCACTCGACGCCCTCGCGGGCGAGCGCGTCGGCCGCGTCGAGCGACGCGACGAGCATCTTGCCCCACGTCACCACCGTCACGTGCGAGCCCGCGCGCGCGACCGCGCTCACGCCGATGGGCGCGAGGTGATCGCCGTCGGGCACGAGGCCCTTCGAACCGTAGAGGCGCTCGTCTTCGAGCACGAGCACGGGGTTGTCGTCGCGCACCGCCGCCTTGAGCATGCCCTTGGCGTCGGCCGCCGTGGCGGGGCACACCACCTTGATGCCCGGCATGTGCGCGTAGAAGGCCTCGAAGCACTGCGAGTGCTGCGAGCCCGTCTGCCGCGCGGCGCCGTTGGGGCCGCGAAACACGATGGGGCACGTAAACTGGCCCCCCGACATCTGCCGCACCTTCGCGGCGTTGTTGAGAATCTGGTCGAAGGCCACGGCGCTGAAGTTCCAGGTCATGAACTCGACCACGGGGCGCAGGCCCGCCATGGCAGCGCCGATGGCCATGCCCGCGAAGCCCGCCTCGGCGATGGGCGCGTCGATCACCCGACGCTCGCCGAAGCGCGCCAGCAGCCCCTCGGTGACCTTGTAGGCGCCCTGGTAGTGTCCGACCTCTTCGCCCACGATGAACACGCGCTCGTCGCGCTCCATCTCTTCGGCGAGGGCCTCGCGCAGGGCCTCTCGGTAGCGCAGCTCACGCATAGGTGTAGGCCTCGATGAGTTCCTCGCCGGGGTCGGCGCTCTCGTCTGCGAAGCGCACCGCGTCGTCGACGGCGGCCTCGATCTCACGGTCAACGCTCGCAAACACGTCATCGCCCGCGCCGAGGGCCCGCAGCGCGCGCTCCGCGTTGGCGATGCAGTCGTCCTTCTTGCGCTCCTCGACCTCGTCGGCCGTGCGGTACTTGCCCGGGTCGCTCATCGAGTGACCGCGGTAGCGGTACGTCTGCACCTCGATGAGCGTCGGCAGCGACTCGCGCCGCGCGCGCTCGACGGCAGCGCCGACGCGCTCACGCACCACGAGCACGTCTTTGGCCTCGAAGCGGTCGCGCGCCATGCCGTACGCGAGGGCCTTCGCGCTCGCGTCGGCGACCGACATCGTGCGCGAGAGGGGCGTGCCCATGGAGTACTCGTTGTTCTCCACGATGGTCACGAGCGGGAGCTTCCACAGGGCCGCGAGCGACATGGCCTCGTGAAAGTCGCCGATGCTCACGGCACCTTCGCCGAGAAAGCACAGCGTGACCTCGCCCGAGCCGCGGTACTTCGCGGCGAAGGCGCAGCCCGCCGCGAGGGGGACGTGCCCGCCCACGATGCCGTAGCCGCCCATCATGCGCTTCTCGGCGTCGAAGAAGTGCATGCTCCCGCCGAGGCCCTGCGAGCAGCCCGTGACCTTGCCGTAGAGCTCCGCCATGCAACCGCGCGCGCTCATGCCGCGCGCGAGCGCGAGGCCGTGGTCACGGTAGGTGCCCACCACGTAGTCGTCGCGCGTGAGGTTCGAGAGGGCCCCGACGGCGCTCGCCTCTTGCCCGATGTAGAGATGAAGAAAGCCGCCGATCTTGCCCTGCGAGTACGCCTTGGCGGCGGCCTCTTCAAAGCGGCGGATGAGCACCATCTGCCGGTAGAGATCGAGCAGCGCGTCGTGCTGGTTGGTCACGTTCACCCTGTGCGCGCGGCGGACTCGATTGTCCGCAGGCGGCGGAGCATAGATGCCCGCGCACGCGATGGGAAGCCGTGTTTTGCGTGTTAAAGGCAGGCGCGAGAGGCGCCCGCAGAGGGCGCTCAGAAGCGCGCGAAGGGGAGCTGCGGGGTGGCCGGGGTGTTCTGCGTACGAATGACGCCGCCGCCGCCGGCGCCGCCGCCGCGGATCGCATCGAAGAATTTGTCGAGCACGATGTTGGCGCTGAGGTACGCGCGCCAATCTTGATACTGCCCGTAAATGGGGTTGCCGTAGGTGCCATCGCCGTCGAGCACGCTGCGTCCCATCTGGTAGCCGACCTCGAGGGTGAGCCACCCCACGGGGTTGTAGTCGACCCAACCCGCGAAGAAGGTCGACTGGCGCATGTGGGTGTCAAGCACGCCGGGGCTGTCGGGGCCCGAGGCCACACCGGCGACGTCGTACGCCCACTGGTGCGTCATCTGGAAGAACACGCCCGGGCTCCAATCACCCCACGACTGCGACAGAATGAGCGCCCACGAGAGCTGGTCGTGCACGTTGGTGAGGCCGCTGCCCTGGCCGCTGCAGTCACCCCCGGCGATCGCAGCGCCGACCGAACACGGCAGCGGATAGGGACGGTCGCCGCGGATGCCCGGGGTGGAGTACTGCGTGAACGGGTGCGAGTACACGATGCGGCCAATCACCGCAAAATCGCCGCCGAAGGCCTCGACGCCCCACGCTGCCTGCGCGATCAATCGCGGCGTGACGATCATGGTGCGGAAGCGCGACTCGGACGACACCGGAAAGAGGAGGCCGGCCGCGAGGAAGAGGCGCACCGGACCGAGCGCCGGGATGCCTACCGCCCAGAGGTCGAGCGAGGGGTCGCTGAAGCGCGGCTCGAGCTGCGATGTGGTGTTGTCGGCGTCGGTGAACTCGATGTTGAAGTTCCACAAGGAGCGGAGCTGAAACATCCGGTTGATGCGATAGCGCGGCGCGAGCGTGATGCTCATGTCGGCCACCTGGTTGGCGCGCCCGCTGAGCGTGTAGCTGTTGTCGAACAGCGACCCGTTGGCCGACGTCTGGATGGTCAGCTGCGAGTTGGCCCAGGGGTTGGGCGCTCGCGCGGGAGCCGCCGCCGGGGCGGCTGCGGGAGCCGCCGGGGCGGCCGCGGGAGCAGGCGTAGCGGCAGGGGCCGTGGCAGCGGGGGCAGGCGTCTGTGCAGGCGCCGGCTGCGCGAGGGCGCTGGCGGGGACGAGGCCGGCGAGCAGCGCCGCGGTGACGAACCTTCTCATGGACTTCCTTGGCTCCCTGAACGGCAGTGGGTTCGAGCGCCGCTCATGCGAGGGCGCGCGGAACGCGCCGCGTCTCGTCACACGAACACGCGACGCTTGTCAACGACGCACGCACGGACGCTCCGATCAACGGCTCGCGATCGTTGCGCAAGAAGCAGGCCGATAGGGGGATCGTGCGTGTCGCACAGGAAACCAACGCGATCGAGCGCGATGGAGCGAGGCACCGTCAAGGTGCTAACGCCGCGCCGTCTGCGGCGCTAACCGTCGGAGCCCGAGTCGTTGGGAGGGATGCGTCCGCCGAGGTAGAGGAGCCCTCCGAGGAGGGCGAGGACGATCACGACGCCGAGGATCTTCGCCCAGAGCATTGCAGGCGAGTCAGCGGCCGCGGCCCTTGAGCACCAGGAAGCGGAAGTCGGAGAAGCCCGCCTGCGCGCAGGTGTAGAGCACTTCGAAGACCGTGCGCGAGGGGAGGCCCTGATCGGCGATGATGGCGATCTCGCCGCGGAAGGGAGCGTTCGAAGTGCGCGTCGCGAGGGCCTGCTGCAACTGCAACTGGTCGCGCATGTTGTCGGCGAGCGGGTTGATGAGAAACCCCGTGCCGCCCCCGCGCTTCATGGCGGGCTCGACGAATCCGTTGCGGAGCGCGGTGATGAATCGCCCATTCACCGAGATGGACGCGCGCGACACGATCACCTGAAGGGCGTTCGAGGGGCTGGTGTTGATCGACGAATGCGGCAGCCGCAGGTCGTCGCCCTGAGGGATGTTCGCCGACGAGGCAGACAGGGATTTGAGCAAAAACACCAGGATGATGGTCATCATGTCCATCATCGGCACGACGTTGAGCCCCTCGTCGACGTGCTCGGTCCTGTTGCGGCGCTTGCGGCGGTTGACCTCGCGCAGCATCGCGACCATCGAAGGCTTCTCGGTGTGGGCTGTGGCTGACATTCGCGAGGCGCTCCTTCAGGAGGGCTGTTGGATCAGTTCCTCAGCAGACCGAGGGTGACCTCGGGGAAGAGGCAGTCGGAGTTCGAGAAGTCGCCAGCGTGGCCATCTTCGGCGATGCGGCACGCGCCGGAGCGGGCCTCGCGAACGGCGTCGATCGTTTTCACGAGCACGCCGTAGGGGATCTCCCCGTTGGGCGACACGTTGATCGAGTGGTCGTTCGCGACCTCCGTCGCCCACTGACGACGGACGGCCTGCATGCACTGCGTGAGCGCTGCAAAGTCCTGGAGGTGACCATCCTGGTCGGGGGTCGCGCGATTGGCCACGGTGACCGTCGCAGCGCCCACGGTGGTGCAGCCAGGCATAAGAAAGCCGCCGCCGGCGCCGATGATGATGCCCGTGGGGGAGATCTTCACCGTGATGTTCAGCCGCTCTTGTTGCGGAGCGTTGCCGGGGCGATTGGAGCTCGACGGCGCGGGCACCGGGATCGCTGCGGTGAACACCGTGGCGATCGTCGCGAGGAGGAACATCAGCACGTTCATGATGATGTCGAGGAACGGGATGATGTTCAGCTCGCCGCCGCCGTCGTCGGGGCCGTGTTCCTTGTGCCTGGCTCGTTTTGCGATGATCGCGTGCTGGCCTGCGGTGAACTTGGGGGGCATAGAGTGGACCTCAGATGCGGGGAGTCGCGGTGCGCTCCGCCGGCGTCACCCCTGCGGGCGGCCCACCGTGAGCAGGTTCTGGAGCTTCGAGACGTTGAGCTCGAGGTCCGCGAGGATGTTCTTCTTCCACTCGCTGAGGAGGAGGTGCGCGACCATGCAGCCCACCGCGATGCCCAGGCCGAGCGCGGTGTTGTTCATGGCCTCGGAGATGCCGCGCGCGAGCGCCTGCTGGCGCTGGCCGGGGTCCGTCACGCGGTCGAGCGCGCTGAACGTGTGAATGAGGCCGAGAATGGTGCCCAGGAGGCCGAAGAGGGTCGCGATGTTGGCCAACGACCAGAGCGCGTTGATGCGCTTCTCGACCATCGGGGCCATGTCCATCATCTGCTCTTCGATCGAGGTCACCACGGCCTCCTCGCCGCGGTTCACTTGCGTGAGGCCCGCGCGAAACACGCGAAAGACCGGGAAGTCACCCGCCTCGCAGAGCTTCACGGCGCGATCGATGTTGCCGGCCTGCACCAGCTTTCGCACCTGAGCGAGCAGCTCTTTGTTGTTCACGCGAAACTTCGTGAACAAAAAGATGACCCGCTCGGCGATCGTGGCCAGCACGATGATCGAGATGAAGACGTTCACGAAGAAGGGCCAGCCGAGCTTCTCGTAGAGACCCGCGAGACCCACTGCCTCCTGCTGGTGTTCGGCGCCACCCGTGTGCTGGGCCAGCAAGAGCAACTGCACAAGCGTCGACTGCATCGTCCCTTCCGCTCCTTACTTCGTCACCGAACCTGATGAGGTTCCTCTCGTGATCGGGGGGAACCTATCCCAACCCGCGCCCGGGGTGAAGCACCTCGTGCAGTCGCGGATACGGGTTTTGCCAAACCGCGCTGGCACCCGCCGTCACTACACCCCCGCGAACTGTCTCGCAGCGATGCCCACCGGATTCCAGAGAGGCGAGACCGTATCTCGCGAGAAAGCACGCTGTCAACCACTCCCATGGCACCGATGAGAGGCTGTGCAGATGCGCTACACAAGCCGCTCGCAGCGTCAACCGCGCTATGGCTCATGCGATGTTTGCGCCGTGCGGCGGCAGCGCCCCACCCTGCTGCCTGCTCTCCGCGGCTTGCCGCGCCCCTCACATTGGGCGCGCAAACGCCATGAAAATACAAGCCGGGCGCAAACATGGGGGTGATGTTGACACCCCAGACCTCGCCGGTATCATCGCCGACGTTCTAGGCTTCACCCGCAGCACTTCTGTCGACGGCGATCGATCCCCTTCGCCGTGTGAGAGAATTTCTCGAAGACAACCCGACGCAGACAGTGCGCAAGGCCCCGGCGGCGGCACGCCCCTGATGGTCTTTGCATGCGGCTGTAGATTTGCCGTGTAGACGGCAGCAGCGACCCCGAGCATCTTGCAAAGCGAGCGATACGAACGCGAATGCGAAATGCACTGGAAACTGAACGCAGGGGTCGTGTAGAGGATCATTCCGCCCGTCCAGCGACGGGCGGACAGCGGTTCCGCGAGAACTGCTCGCGGTCGAGGAAGAACGCCACCACATCGTCCGGCGGGTGCCGGGCAGAGTCGATGTCCTGAGGAGGAATCCGAGATGTTGCACAGTCTGGGTACGCACTTCAAAGAGGGCGGCTGGGGCATGTGGCCCATCGTCTTCTGGGGCGTGTTCGTGATCGCGATCACGATCGAACGCGCAATGTATCTGTTCAAGTCGTCCATCAACAAGGACGCGTTCCTGTCCAACGTCCAGAAGTGCATCCTCGCGGGAGATGTAGGGCGCGCGATCAAGCTCTGCTCGAGCGCGCAGGCGCCGCTGGCTCGTATCGTCAAGGCTGGCCTGATGAAGGTCAACCGCCCCGACGGCGAGGTGCAGGCCGCGATGGACGAGGCGGCGCTCCGTGAGCTCCCGAAGGTCGAGCACCGCACCGCGTACCTCGCGCTGCTCTCGAACCTCGCCATGCTCTCGGGCCTCCTCGGCACCATCACCGGCCTCATCGGCGCCTTCGGCGCGGTGGGCGGCCACGGCGACGGCGGCCCCACGATCGACCCCGCCCGCAAGGCGGAGCTCCTCGCGGGCGGCATCTCCGAAGCCATGAACTGCACGGCCTTCGGCCTCATCGTGGCGATTCTCGGCCTCATCGGCTTCGCCCTTCTTAACGGCAAGACCCAGGCGATCGTGGACGACATCAACGAGGCGACCGTGCAGGTGCTCAACCTCGTGACGAACAACCGCTCCAAGATCAACGTCGCGGGCGCGAAGGACGCGGGCTGATCCCGCGTCTGGTCTGCAGGTCCCCTGAGCGGGGCCGAAGCCAACGGAGGCGATGACAGATGGGTGGCGTCTCAGTCGAAAGCGGCGGCGGTGGCGGTAAGAAGTCCGTCGACATGCAGATCAACATGGTGCCGATGATCGACCTGTTGATCTCGTGCATCGCGTTCCTCCTCATGACCGCCGTGTGGACCCAGATCGGCGCCGTGCAGGCCCAACAGCCTCGCGGCGCGCCCGCGCCTGATCAACCGCAGGATCAGCCGCAGGATCAACTCAAGATCCAGATTTCCCCTACGGGCCTTCGCGTTGGCGTCAACGCCACCGACATGCGTGACATCAACCACGGCCAACAGCAGTGGGATGAACTCAAGCGCATGCTCGACGAGCGGCATCGTGCGAACGCGCAGAACCGCGAGGTGTGGCTCCAGCCTGATGGGGCCGTCCCCTACGCGGAGATCATCCGCGTGATGGATACCGTGTACGAGGTCTTCGGCCTCGCTTCCCGCAACGAGGTCACGATCCGCTTCCTCTGAAGCAGATCGTCGCGAACACCCCGCACCGAGGACACCGATGCCCGTCAGCAAACCTGGCAAGATGGCTCACAAGCCCGGCCCCTTCGGTCGCCCCGTGGCGTCGAAGACCCTCTTGTTCCACGCCCTCCCGCTCCAGTTCGCACAGAAGCGACTGCGGGGTGGCGGGCACAAGGGATTGAACGCCGATCTCAACCTCACCTCGATGATCGATTATCTGGTCATCACGGTGGTGTTTCTTCTCTCGCAGTTCGGCACGCAACAGCAGATCCAGTCGTCGGCCAGCCTTGAAGTGCCTACGATTCCCCACGCCGACCCGCTCGTCAGCGCGCCGATCATCTCGATCTCCGATCAGGCGATCATGATGGACGGTCAGCGCCTTACGACCCCGCGCGAACTCGCGGGCGTGACCGACCGCATCGACCGCCTCTACGAGCGCCTCGACCAGGCCAAGCGCGAGTTTCCCGTGCTTCACCCCGGCGAGACCTTCCAAGGCGACATTGTCTTCCAGATCGACCGCCGCGTGAGCTGGAACGTGATCAAGACCGTTGCGCGCACGTGCGCGCAGGCGGGCTTCACGCGCCTCAATTTCGCCGTCACCAAGGGCAACGCAAGCTCGACGAACGAGTAGCTCACCGCGCAGTCTGTGAGACTCTCCTCTCACTCACGCGAGGTGCCCTGTGGCCAACGACCCGTCCCCTCCCTCTTCCGACAACGAACCTGAAGCGCCGCACCGGGGGATGATCTCCCGTGCAGACCTCGACTTCTTGCCGAAGGTCAACTGGCGCTTCTGGGGTCCCGTTCTGTTCGTGCTCGTCGCGTTCCCTTCGGTGTGGCTCTACCTCCGCCACCGAGACCTCGAGGCGAGTCGGGCAGAGCTCCTGCGAGAGCACGCGACGCTCACCGGCTCGCTCGCTCCGAGGTACAACACCGCGCGCGACCGAATCGAGACGGCGATCCTCCGTTCGGTCGGCCCCTACGAGGGAGACCTCCGCGACCCTGTCTTCACCTGGGAGGCGCTCGCGCGCGAGCCTGTGCTCTACGCACGCACTCGCCTCGGAGAGATCCACGACCGCGCCGACCTCGCTGCATCGGTTCGCCACCGCTACGCTGACCAGCTGCTCGCCTGCCTCGGCGTCGAGTTCCTCTGGGCGCGCGAACTCTTCGACAAGGGCGCGTTCCTCAGGCCTTCCTACGTCGACTCGGTGCGCGGAGCCGACACGCCCGAGCGCGTCAACGCGCTGCGCGCCGACCTCCGCGTGCGCATGCAACGCGATCAGGAGTTCATCAGCCACGGCCTCGCGCGTCCCTACCTGATGCTCGCCGTCGACGAGGGTCGCCTCTCGATCGAGGGGCCCACACGCGTCTACATCTACGATCTCCGCGACGGTCGCCCGCTCGTGCGCACGCGCGGCGAGGGCAACGACCTCGTGCTGGTGCCGTTTCGCATCGCCGGCCTCCCCGCACCGGCGCCCGGTGCTGCGCGAGGGCGCCCGCTGAACGTGAGCCAGCACGATTGCTCCATCGCCAACAGCGTGCGCCGCGCAATCGGCGTGCCCGTAACCGGGCTCGTTCACGGCCCCGAGCCTGAGACACGCGAAGCCGACGACGCGAGCGCTGAATCCGACGCAGCGGCCCCCCGCGATTGATACACGACGCACAGAATGCTTGACGTCAGCACGGCGTCGTCTGACGTTCTGTGGTTATGAGCGTCGGCCGGGGAAACGCCTCGCTCTCCGCCGAAGATTCGCAGGAGCCTCTTGTGCAGAACCAGCCCGATTTCGACACGCTCCGCGCGCGCCTGCGTGACCACGTAGTGCGCAACAAGCTCAAGAGCTCCACGCGCCGTGAGTTGATCCTCGAGACCATCGCGGAGATGGGGCGGCACATCACCGCCGAGGAGTTGCTGCGCGCCGTGAGGGATCGCGACGCGCGCATCGGCGCCGCCACGGTGTACCGAACACTTCGGGTGTTTCAAGACAGCGGCATCGTGATCGAGCGGCGCTTCGAGGGCGGAGCGACGCGCTTCGAACTCGTGGGCGACCACCACGACCACCTGATTTGCACGGTGTGCGGCACGATCGTGGAGTTCGAAGACGAGGCGATCGAGCGCGAGCAGGGGCGCGTGGCCAGCGTGCACGGCTTCGAACTCCACTCGCACCGTCACGAGATGTACGGCGTGTGCGCGTCGTGTCGGAAGTCGCAGCAGCGCAAGGCTCCGACGCGGCAGTGACCCGCTACGCCGTGCGAATCGGCAGCGGCATGAACAGCAGCAGAAAGCACACGAGCGTGAAGATGGCCACGCGGCGCCGAGCGGGCGACAGTGGCTCGTCCCCCGTCGGAGGGTGACGGTCGCCCGAGAGCCGCATCACCGCGCGTGACAGCAACGACCACATGAACCAGACCACGGCAGGGGTGAACGACGCGAAGTTGCGGGCAGCGTCGGGCGTCGAACGCCACACCCAGAGCGCAACCGCGCCCGCGAAGGCCAGGAGCGCGTACGCGATGCGGGGCGACCAGCGATCTTGCCGCTCTCCGAAGAGGGCGTAGGCCACGTGGCCTCCGTCGAGCTGTCCGATCGGGAGGAGGTTGAGCATCGTGACGAAGAAGCCCGCCCACCCCGCGAAGGCCACCGGGTGGAGCCACACATCGTGGCCTGCCGGGATCGACCCGCAGACGATTCGCTTGAGTGCGAGATAGAGCAGAGAGTCGCCCTCGACGAGGATCCCCGTGCGTCCCGCCATGGGTTCGACGTTCGAAAGCGACAAGCCCAGCGTGATGACCGGCACGGCCACGGCGAGGCCCGCGAGGGGGCCGCCCGCGCCGATGTCGACGAGCGCGTCGCGCGTGCGAATCCGGCCGCGCATCGAGATCACGGCGCCCATCGTGCCGAAGAGGTTCGGGAAGGGGATGAACATCGGAAGGCTAGCGGGAACCCGATGCCTGCGCGCCATGAGGTAGTGCCCGAACTCATGGCAGAGCAGGATCGCGAGGAGCGGGACCGCGAAGATCCACCCCTTGCCCATCGCCCACCAGAAGGCGCGGAGCGCCGCCACGAGACCGTCGGGCCGACGCCGCGCGAAGAGCTCCAGCGGGTCGTGCTTTAGCACCTGGCCCGCGCCCACATAAAAAGTGCTGCACACCGTCGCGAGGAAGAGCGTCAGCGGGAGGCGCCACTCGAGGGCCTCGGGCTCTGGGGGGAGGTCAGAGTTGTTGTCCGCACGGGGATCGTCGGTGGGGTCGAGGGGCAGGTCTGGTTGCACGCGCACTCCGTCAGTCGCGCTGTTCTACACGACCGTGCGGGATCCTTCGAGGATCCGAGCGACCTCGCCGACCTGAACGTCGAGGCGCGCGTCGACGCGGCCGAACTCGGTGTCGAGCACCAGGCCGCCGCGATCGACGGTGGCGTCCGCGAGCACGTGGAACTCCGCGCCCTCCATCCCGTCGGGCAGCCACGAGCGCGCTGCCGCCGAGGCCCACTGTACATCGCCGGGGTGAACCCGCAGTACGAGCACCTCCGCCCGGCGCGCCCTCGCGATCGCGCGCGCCGCGACGTCGCGAAGCACCGATGGGCCCGCCTCGGCCTCGCGCCCGAGCACCGCGCGCGCGACCTCGCAAGCAAGCGCGATCACCGCGCCCTCCTCGGCATGGAGCGAGCGCGCATAGGAAGCTCTCGCAGCGATCGTCCACGCGGCGTGTTCGGCGCGCACCTCGTCGCGCAGCCGCTGGCGCCGCGCGGCGAGCGCGCGAGCGGCCGCGTCGAGCGTGACTGCGTCGGGGCGAACGCCGAGCCTTCGGACATTATCCGTCACTGGTTGGCCACCTGCGAGAGTGCCATCGCGGCGCAGGCCTCGCACCGCCCCGAGATCCGAAGCGCCCGCTCCCACCGCACGATCGCGGGCGACGAGGCGTCGCGCTCGCCTCGCAGCACCGAGAGCAGTTGTGAAGCCTCGCTCACCGCAGGCACGCGACGCAGGACGCGCGCACCCTGCGCGAGCATCCACGTTGCAGCGCTGCGGTGCGCGTCGTCGAGCGCCGCCCCGTCGCGCAGATGAGGGCGCAGGCGCGCGAGGTCGGACTCGTCGAGGCCGCGCGCGACGCGGGCGCGCGTGGGCGCATCGAGCGAGCGCATCCACGCCGCGTAGAAGCGCGCGCCGCCGTCGGGCGACGCGTGACCCACGGTGGGGTGCGTCACCGCGTGGTGCTCCGCGACGATCGCCTCGGCCACCCGTCGGCGTTCACCCGACGCGCGGAGGCGCTCGCGCACGCGTCCCGCAAGGGCCTGGTCGGCGGCGGAGAGCGCTCCCCAAACTTCGTCGGCCGAACCCGCGAGAGAGGCCGCGACGACGGCCGCGCGAATGCGAGTCGGCTCGATCACCCGGAGACTCTCGCATGGCATCACCGGGGAGTTCAACGAGGGGGCTTCGCCGAAAACTCGCGGCGAGCGCGGCGAATGGAATAAAGCCCGATGGCGGTGACCCCTGCGAAGCCAATGAGATCCGTGTTCACGCTGCTGGCGTTGCTCGTCGCGCTGTTCGCGCCGGGCTCGGCGCGCGCGTGGACCGAGGCGCACCCCTCTGCGCTGGCCACCGACGTGGTCGTCGACCGCGACGGCTCGGCCATCTACTCGGTCCGCGTGCGATGGACGGTGATGGGCGGCCGTCTGCATCAGTTCGAACTCGCCGACCTACCGAACGACTTCACCCTGCTCGAGGCCTCGGCGATCGACGGCAACGGGGGCGCGGTCGCGGTGACCACGCACACGTCTGCGCCTGGCCGCCTCGATGTGAGCCTCGGCGACGACGTCCGCGGCGTACGGCGCGGCTCCGTCGAGGTGCTCATTTGTTACGGCACTTCGCTCCGCGCGCAAGGGGCGATTCAGCGCGCGGGCTCCGAGGCCGTGGTCGAGATTCCGACGCTCCCCTGGGCGCGCGCGATCGAGGGCGTGACGCTGCGCGTGTCCATCCCTACGGCGCAGCGCCGCGCGCAGTGGGTGGGCGACGAGAGCCCCGGCCTCACGACCTCGATCGACCGCGACCTCTCGCACGACGTGGTGCGCGCGACGCGCCGACAGCTCCCCGCGAACGAGCGATGGAGCGCACGCGTCGCGGTCGACCCGGCGGTGTTCCCGTGGCTCTCGACGGCGGGTACGCGTCGCGTCGTCATCGAGCGGCGAGCGCGCGCGCCCTATGAGATCGCTGGCCTCCTCGCGCTCGGGCTGTGCGTTGCGGTCGCGCTCTTCGCGCGGCTCCTCGGGCGCGTGTCGCCGCCCGCGGGCGTCGCGCGCCGCAGTGGGCTCTCGCCGTCGCTCGCGGCCGTCGGCGTGATCGCGCAGTCGCTCCACGTGCTGCGCGTGCCCTACGCGCTGCTCGCGGGGACGCTCCTCCTCGCGCTCGCGGCGGCGTTGCGTCTCCCCTCGACGCGGGTCCGCGCGGCAGCGATGCTCGCGCGCGTCACCGCGCGCACCGTCGCCGAGAGCGACCTGACCGCGCTCGCTCCCGCGCGCTTCTCTCAACTCCGCGTCGTCGCCCACGCGCTCGCGGCGCTCGCCGCGGGCGTCGCTGTGGCGGCGTCGGCGCAGGGCTTCGCGTGGGCGGCCGTCGTCGCGATAGACCTCGCGCTGGCCGCCGCGCTGTGGACGGCGTGGTCGTCGCGCGTCGACCCGCTGCCCGACGCCGCCGTGCTGCTCCCAGTCGGCGCGCGCGTGCGCTCGTTCGTCCATCGCAGCGAGCGCGTGCGCCTCGCGTGGCGCGTGCGCGGAGACCTCCGCGCGGGCGGCAGCGTGTCGCTCCGGCTCGTGCCGCTCCCGGGGTGGCGCCACGTTCGAGGCCTGCGCGCGGTCGAGTGTGTGGTTGTGGAGACGATGTCTGCGCTCGGCGCCTCGCTCGCGCCCGAGCTCACGCTGCGGCTCGACCCGGGCTCACCCACGGAGCGCGCGCTCCGACTGCTCGCGGCCCGCGTCGGAGCCGTCACGCTGAGCCCCGAGGGTGAGGCGCTGACGTACCGCGCCACGCTCCTCGGCGCCGACGCAGACGTCGCCCTCGCCGGCCTGCGCGACATGATGGGCGAGCTGTTCATCAAGGCTCCCCCGTCGGGCTCCGTTGCGTCCAGCCGCAGCGCCGCTGCGTTCGACCGCTCTGCCGCTCGCTAGCGAAGCCAGGGTTCGCGCGTGAACGCTGAGATGTGATCGCGGACGAGGGATGGAATGAAGAGCGCGCGTCGCGGCGCCGCAGAGGTCACTTCGTCGTGACGTCGGCCATCACGATGGGGGGCAGGTGCATGCACGTGATCTCGGGCGACGAGGGGGCGGTGTCTTTCGCCATCTCGAGGGCCTCGTGCATGTTGGGCGCGGTCTCGTAGCCGAGGATGCGCGGCATGTACTCGTTGTCGGCGCCGACCACGATCACGCGGCCCATGTGCTGCCGCCCCGCCTCGCCCCAGTACCACATGAAGAAGGGGTGCACCGGGTGGTACGCCCGGCCCTTGCGGTACATCGCGAGGTACGCGGGGTTCGACGCGAACTTCTCTTCGTAGCGCTTGTGCAGCTCCATCGCGTCGCGCGTCTCGGGGAGGAGCTTGTGCACAAACTCGACGTAGGGCGCGTGCTGGTCGTGGTCGAAGCGGTCGCTCACCGGATGCGTGATGATGAGCGTGCCGCCCTTCTTCAAGAGCGGCGAGCCGCGGTACATGTTGAACATGTAGCCCTGCGCCATCACCTGAACGAGCAGCGGGTTGAGAAAGGCGTTCACGTTGTAGGGCGAGATGTACGGCACGCCCGCAACGAGAATGTCGCACTGGCCCTTCACGGGCACCGCGTACTGCTCGAAGCAGCGCTTGAGCGTCTCTTTGTGGACGGCCTCGGTCTCGCCGGCGAACACGCCCGTCAGTTCGAAGGGCGAAGGCACGCGGCGAAAGATCTGCTCGCGGAGCTCCTGCGGGGTGCGGTCGAGCGTCGCGATGAGGGCCTTCATCGCGGTCTTGTCCCACGGCGAGAGGTCGTCTTCGTTGCGCGCGAGGAAGTCGAGCGAGCGGTCGAACATGCGATTGTTCACCGTCGTCTCGATGGTGAACACGTTCAGGTGCTTGTTGGCCACCGCGCCCTGCCGCTCGACGACCGTGTTGAGCATCGAGCTCTTCGGGTCCATGTACGAGTGGCACTGCCGCATCACCTTGGGGTTGTGATGAGGCTTGAGGCTCTCGTAGCCGCAGAGGCCCACGGCCACGCTCTTGTGACCGCCGTCCATCGGCACGAGGTTGAGGTTCACGTAGATGAGAAGGTCTGACTCGACGGCCTTCTTATTGAGAATCACCTTCTCGCCGAGCTCGGTCTCGCCCACGAGCTTCATCCCCTGCGGGTCTTCGGCGTCGTGGTTGTAGAGGCGCTTGGGCCAGTAGGCGTTGAAGATCTTGTCGCCGACGATGTGCCGCACCTCGGGGCCGGTCATCTTGCGGTGCACGCTCGTGGCGATGATGATCTCGAAGTCGTCGACGCCGTAGTCGGCGAGGAGGTCGAGCACCACCGTGAGCACGCGCTCGCGCACGTCGGGGCGGCGCATCGGCGGCAGCGGGAGAGAGATGTCATCGAGGGCGATGACCACCTTCATGCCCGGGCGCAGCTTCGCGTAGAGGGGCTCGCTGTTGTACGGGTGGTTGATCGCGTACCGGATGGCCGCGTCGGGGTCTTTGAGACCGGCGAGGGGGGCCTTGGGGTAGATCACCCGCGTGCCCGCGGGGAGGTCGACTTCGACGAGGCGATCGCCCGAGAAGAGAACGCGCGGCGCGCTCTTACGGTCGAGGGTGACGACGCAGGGGTGGCTCATGGGCGGTCCAGATGAACGACGGGCCATTGGTAGGCCCGTGCGAGACGTTCGAGGGCACGGTCGGGGTTGACCGCGGCGGGGTGGCCGACGACCGAGAGCATCGGCACGTCGGAGTAGCTGTCGCTGTACGCGTAGCACTCGTCGAGGTCGTGGCCGCTCTCCTTCGCGTGGTCGCGCAGGAGTAGGGCCTTGGTGGGGCCCGCGACGACGGGCGGGAGCATGCGGCCCGTGGCGACGCCGTCGAGGAACTCGAGGCGATTCGCGATCACGTGGGTGGCGCCGAGCTCGCGGCACAGGCGCGCCATCAGGAAGTCGAGCGCCCCCGACACGATCACCACGTCGTGACCCTTGTCGCGGCACGTGTGGACGAGCTCGCGCGCGCCCTTGATGATCGCGGGGCGCAGCACTCTCTCGTAGGCGTCGTCGGCGAGCGTGAGCAGCCGGTCTTGCGACGTACCCTTGTAGAGCGCGTAGAGCTCTTCGTTGAAGGTGCGCCGGTCGCGCAGCTCGGCCAGCACGAGGCGTGGCGCGCGCAAGGCGGCGTCGGCGAGGCGCGCGAGCGTACGCTGCGGGTTCGCCTGGTTGAGCAGGTAGTAGAGCGTCGGATGGACCAGGTTCGTACGGACGAGGGTCCCGTCGACGTCGAAGTAGCTCGCGGGCATCGGGCGCGGGAACCTACAACACACCTCCTCGCAGAGAAAGACCCGACGTCGCTCCGATGGCGGTATTGGCTTCGCGCCGTGCCGGGTGCAACATGCGCGACGCAGGCGCGCGAGCCGGGTGGCAGCGGCGCGACTCATCGAAGGAGCGAGCGATGCTTCCGTACGGCGATGCGATCCCGGCCGGGGTGGTTGTGCACCGCGGTGGCACCGTGGTGTACGCCAACGGGCGCTTCTGCGAGATCATGGGGCGACCGCCTGCGCAGGTGGTGGGGCGGCCGTTCTACGAGTTGCTTACGCCCGACGAGGTGGGGCGGGTCATGGATCGCCATGTGCGGCGGGCGCGCGGCGAGCCAGTGCCCGACGAGTATGAGGTCTCCATCGTGCGGGGCGACGACGGCGAGCGCCGCGTGATCGAGATCACGGTGAACGTGTCGGTCGAAGATGTGGTGGTGCTGGTGCGCGACGTGACCGACGTCGCCGACCGCCGCGTGCGGCGTCTCGCGCTGTCGCACCTCGGCGTGGCCCTCAGCGCTTGCCGCACGGAGATCGACGTGATGGGCGCGCTCCGCACGGGCGTGGCAGCGCTGGGCCTCTCGGCCGCGTGGATGGTTCCCGACGGCGACGACCGCGTGCGCGTTGAGTACGCGGACCTGCCCGACGGCGGCGCGGCGTTCGCGCGCGCAGTCGGGAGGCCCGTGTCCGGCTGGGTGGGCCCCTGGACGACCTGGCTGCGCCGCGCGTGGATCTCTGGTGGTGCGTACATCGACGACGCGGTCGCCGAGGTGGCACGCTTCATCGGGCAGCCGTGGGAGGCGGCCGTGCTGGGCATCGCGGCGTCGAACCGGATGACGCGAGGGGTGAACGTGCGCATCGACGTGGGGGGCGAGCCCACCGCGATACTGCTGCTGCGCGGCGCGTGGCTGCGCGAAGACGACCTCGCCGTGGCGCACCTGTTGGGCGCGCAGATCTCTGGCGCGCTCAACAACGCCCGCTTCATCGCCGACGCGCAGCGCCGCGTGGGCGAGCTCGAGGCGTTGCACGACCTCGCGCGCTCGGTGCTCCGTGACACCGCGACGGGACCGCAGACGCTGCTGCGCGCCGCCGCGGCGTCGACCCGGCGCGCTCTAGACGCCGACACGGCGACCGTAATGTTGCTCTCCGACGATGGGCGCGCCTTCGACACGCTGACCGACGCGCTCGGCGTGGACGCGCCTCCGACGCCGCTCGAGGTCGAGCACGCTCCGCTGCTGCGCGAGGCGCTCGCCGCCGACGGGTGCGTGGTGGTCGACGACCTGCGCACCGATCGGCGCGTGAGCCGACTCCGTCGCGCGCTCGGCGTCTCGGGCGCAGCGCTCCTCGTCAAGCTCCAGTCGACGCGCGGTCTGCGCGGCGTTCTCCTCGTGCGACGCACGACGGGCCGTCGCTTTACCGACGCAGACCAGGCGATGATGCGCGCGCTGGTCAGCGTGACCGAGGTAGGTCTCTCGAACGCGGAGCTCTACGCAGAGGCGCAGCTTCGCCTCGCCGACCTGCGCGACGCGCAGGCGAGGCTCATCGAGCGAGAGAGGCTCGCCGCGCTCGGGGAGCTCTCGGCCGTCGTCGCCCACGAGGTGCGCAATCCCCTCGCGGTGATCTTCAACGCGGTGAGCGCGCTGCGAAGGCTCGTGCCGCGCGAGGGCGACGCAGGGCGCATGATCGACACGGTGCGCGAAGAGGCCGAACGCCTCAACCGGATCGTCGGCGATCTCCTTGGCTTCGCGCGCCCGGTGACACCACACATGCAGCCAGAGGCGCTCGGTCCGTTGGTCGACAGCGCTCTCGCCGCCGCCCTCGCGACCGCCTCCGCCGAAGCCGCGTCGGCGATCGTGCCCTCCGTCGAGGTGCCCGACGCGCTGCCACACGCGCGCATCGACGCGCGCCTCATGCGAAAGGCGCTGCTCAACGTGATTCTCAACGCCATCGATGCGATGCCGTCGGGCGGCAGGCTCGGCATCCGCGTCGAGCACGACGCGCCCAATGAACGCCTGCGCTTTTCGGTGAGCGACACGGGGCCGGGCATTCCCGACGAGGTGCGCGCGCACATGTTCGAACCGTTCTTCACGACGCGCGCGGCGGGCACGGGTTTGGGGCTCGCCGTCGTCAAGCGTATCGTCGAGGCCCACGGCGGCGAGGTTGTGGTCGCCTCGCCGTCGGGGGTCGGCACCACCTTCACACTCGTTGTGCCCGCCGCGACGTAGCGGCAGAAAGATTCGAGACGGAGAGGCCGCTCAGCGGAGCGACGGTGTGCAGGTGCCCGCGCCCGAGGCGGCGTCTGAGTAGTTGCCCGTGAGCACGGTGATCTGGCCCGACGTGGGGCACACAACGCTCACCACCGGGCAGCGGCCGACGCTGGCGCCGGCGGGGACGGTGCCACACGTGTCGTCCGCCGAGGAGAGCGCTGTCGTCTCAGAGCAGGTCGCCGAGCCCGAGCACACCCGCATAACGGGGTCGCCGGTGCAGCTGCCCAGCGTGGCGGAGCAGAGCGTGCTGGTGCCTGCGAGGTTGTTGCAACCCACCGTGTACGAGCGCCCCGGCGTGCAGGTGTAGGTGCCCGCGCGGCGCCAGCTGCACTCGCGCGCGGTGCCGCTGTACGTGCCCGCGCAGGCGACGGTGGGGTCTGCCGTGGTGCTGCCGCAGCTCGACGTCGTCCGCACCCAGGTGCCCGCGGTGGCTGAGCAGCCCGCAACCGTGGACGAGGGCCCCGACGAGGTGCCCGTCACACAACGGGAGGCGTTGGAGCACCATCCGCAGCCCGAGCCAGCGAGGAGGGCACACGTCGAGCAAATGGTGCCCGCGGACGCGCACGGGTCGACAGGGCACGCGCCGCAGTCGGTGGGGCAGGTGGTGCAGGTCTCGCCGGTGTTGCAGGTGCCGTCGCCGCAGCGGGCCGCGCACGCGCCGCAGTCGGTGGGGCAGGTGGTGCAGGTCTCGCTGGTGTTGCAGGTGCCGTCGCCGCAGCGGGCCGCGCACGCGCCGCAATCGCTTGGGCACGACGTGCAGGTCTCCGAGCGCGAGGCCGAGCACATCCCGTCGCCGCAGAAGAGCTCCACGGGGACGTCAGGCGGGGGAGGGCACTCGCCGCAGTCACGCGCGCAGGTCGTGCAACTCTCTTCGCCGTTGCAGATCCGATCGCCGCAGGACGGGCCGACGTCGCTCGGGACGGGCACGTCAGGCGTCGCGGTGCCGTCCGGGCCCACGGGCACATCGGGCGTAACGGTGCCGTCGGGGCCCACGGGCACGTCGGGGGTCACTGTGCCGTCGAGGTCCACCAGCACGTCGGTCACCACGGCGCCATCAGGGTCGACTTCGCTGTCTTCGCTGCTTCCATCGGGCGTACCACCCGTGTCTTTGGTGCTGCCGTCAGAGTCGGAGGGCCCCGAGTAGCCGCTGCCCCCCTTCGCAGAGCACGCGGTCAGCGAGAGCAGGCCCGCGAGGCTCATCCATCGCAAGAGTCGCATAACGAAAATGGCAATCCTTTCTGAGCCGCAGGCGTCCTGTGGGCGTCACGCTGTCGCCGACGGAGTCACCCCTATCGCGACTGCATGGATTGTCAAAACCCTGACAGTCAGAGAATGTCACTCGCAACCGATGGCGCACCCGCCCTGCGAGCCAACCGCTGCGGCGTCGACACCCGAGCAGCCGAACGACAAACGGTGAAGTTTAGGTGCTGACACCTGCGCGAGACAAGACCTTGTCGCAGCACAGAAGCGACGCTTCATCTGCCGCACGCGCTGCGCATCCAAACGAGAAGGAACCTTGTCGATTCCTGGCTTGTTCCTCGAGAAGACCTGATAGCTTTCGCCGCCGTCGGAGCTGTCGTGCGGGGGTCACCCCTCGAACGAAGCTCAAAACCTCTAGAAGCAAAGGGTTTTGAGTTGCCAGGAACGACGCGAAACGCGTAGGGACTTGACAGTATCTCCGCGAAATGGTGCTAGCGGCGCTCGCTTCGCCCAACAACCTGGGCGGCCGTCGGGCGCACAACCATCGGCCCGCAGACCGTAGACGAACACGTCATGCAGATCTTCCCACGCTCACTCAATCGTCTGCCGGCGATCGTCGCGATCGGGGTTGCCCTCGCCGGGGGCCTCGTGACGTCGCTCGTCTGGTACTACTTCACCCCAAAACACACGCACGTCGGGTACGAACCACGTCAGCCCGTGCCCTACAGCCACTGGCTGCACGCGGGGCAGATGGGGATGGACTGCAGGTACTGCCACGCGAACATCGAGCGGGCAGCGCACGCGCAGATCCCCCCTACGCAGACCTGCATGAACTGCCACTCGCTCGTGCGCACAGACTCCGCGCGCCTCGCCGTCGTGCGCGAGAGCTGGGAGACCGGCCGCGCCATCGAGTGGGTGAAGGTGCACCGCCTGCCCGACCACGCGTACTTCGACCACAGCGTTCACCTGTCGGCTGGGGTTGGCTGCGTGACGTGCCACGGGCGCGTCGATCGGATGGAGGTCGTCCGTCAAGACCAGTCCCTCAGCATGGGATGGTGTCTCGACTGCCACCGCAATCCGGCGCCGAACATCCGCCCGGTCGATCAGATTACCAACATGGATCCGAGTCTTAGCGGAACCGCGCAGCCGCCGCGCCAGCTCGCCCCCCCGCAGACCTGCTCAGGGTGTCACCGATGAGCCGCCGTTCTCCCTACGAATTCGAGGGTCCCGCTCCCGAAGCACCGGTGTGGTGGACGAGCCTCGACGACTACGCCACGCAGCAAGACACGTCGCCGTCCGCGCGGGCCGACCTCGCGGCTGAGATGCCGGAAGGAGCCTGGGACTTCTCCGATCCTGTGAGCCGTCGTGGCTTCATGACCCTCATGGGCGCAGCGGTCTCGCTCGCTACGCTTCAGGGATGCCGGCGCCCCGTCGACAAGATCCTCCCGTACGCGCGCACCCCAGAAGACGTGACGGTCAACGTGACGAGCTTCTACGCCACGGTGATCGATCGCCGCGGCGATGCGGTGGGTCTTCTCGTCGAGAGCCACGAGGGCCGCCCTACGAAGGTCGAGGGCAACCCCGATCACACTGGCTCCCACGGCAAGACCGACCTGCTCGCGCAGGCCTCGGTGCTCGACCTGTATGACCCCGACCGCTCGCGGCAGCCGACGCTCCAGGGAGCAACGAAGACCTACGCGGACTTCGAGGGCGCCCTCCGCGAGGCGCTCACTGGTCACACGAGCAACGGCGGCACCGGTCTCCATGTGCTCGTTCAGCCGTCGATCTCGCCTACGTTCGTGCGCCTCCGCGAGGCCGTCAAGGCCCGCTTCCCGAACGCCCGCTTCCATACGTGGGAGGCTGCGAGCGCCTCGAACGCCCGCGCTGGCGCTCGACTCGCGTTCGGTCAGGCCGTGGTGCCCGTCGTCGACTTCGCCCGCGCCCGGGTGACCGTCTCGATCGACAGCGACTTCCTGCAGACCGACCCCGGCGTGGTGCGCAACACGCGATCGTGGGCGGAAGGCCGCCGCGTGCGGTCACCCGCCGACGAGCCGTCGCGCCTCTACGTCGTCGAGTCGAACTACAGCAACACCGGCGGCAACGCCGACCACCGACTGCGCCTCCCGTCGCGCGAGATCGAGGCCTACCTCAAGGCCCTCGCCGCGCGCCTCGTGTCGGAGCACCACATCGACCTCGGCGACGTCGCTGCGGCTGTGCGCGGTGCGCAGGCTCCCTCGGGCGTCGACGCGAAGTGGGTCAACGTCGTCGCAGCAGACCTCGCGGCCCACCGCGGCGCCTCGGCGCTCGTGGCAGGCACTCGCCAACCGGCCCCCGTGCATGCGCTCGTTCACGTGCTCAACCAGGGACTCGGGAACGCGGGTCAGACCGTGAAGTATGCGCCCGTCGCCGATGCGAACGAGGCCGACGACCACGCGGCCGAGGTAAAGTCGCTGAGCGATGCGCTCAACGCGAACCAGGTACAGACGCTGCTCGTTCTGGGCGGCAATCCGGTTTACGACGCCCCTGGCGGACGCGCCCTGTCCGACAAAATCGCGGCCGTCGCATTCAGCGCGCATCTCTCGATGCACGCCGACGAGACGAGCGAGAAGTGCAAGTGGCACGTGCCGCGCGCGCACTGGCTCGAGACCTGGGGAGATGCGCAATCGCTCGATGGCGTCGTGGCGATTCAGCAGCCGCTGATTCAACCTCTCTTCTCGGGGCGCAGCGACATCGAGGTACTGGGTCTTCTCTCCGACGCGCCCTCCTACCGCGGGTACGAACTCGTCCGCGAGACGTTCCGCACGCAGAACGCGGGCAACGGCTTCGAGCGGGCGTGGCGCAGGGCGCTCAACGTAGGCATCGCGACGTCCGCTGTGACTCCGGTAGGTCCGGGCCTCCGCGGCGCGGAGATCATCCGCAGCCTCTCGGGGCGCAACGCGGGCGCGCCGCTCTCGAAGACCAACCTCGAGGTGGTCTTCGCCGTCGACGCGAAGATGTACGACGGCCGCCACGCGAACAACTCCTGGCTGCAAGAACTCCCCGACCCGGTCACGAAGATCACCTGGGACAACGCAGCGATGTTCTCGCCCAAGACCGCCGAGGAACTCGGCATCCGCGGCGGAGACATGGTGCGCCTCACGAAGGGCAACCGCTCGCTCGAGATCGCGGCGTGGGTGCTTCCCGGGCACGCTGACAACTCGGTGACGCTCCCGCTCGGCTGGGGCCGCACGAGAGCCGGTCGCGTGGGCAACGGTCACGGCTTCGACGTGAACCCCCTTCGCACGGTCGAGGCTCCCTGGTTCGAAGACGGCTTCTCGGCCACCTCGATGGGCACGCGCTACCCGATCTCGCAGACGCAAGCCCATCACCGGATGGAAGGGCGCCCCATCGCGATCGAGACCACGGTGGCGCAGTACCGCGAGCAGCCTAACTTCGCCGAGCGCATGTCGCCTACGCCCCGCACACTCCCCCTCTGGCGCGCTCCGAACGCGTACGAGGGTCACAAGTGGGGCATGACGATCGACCTGAACTCCTGCACTGGATGCAACGCCTGCGTAGTAGCCTGCCAGTCGGAGAACAACATCCCCGTTGTCGGCAAGGAGCAGGTCGGGCGTGGCCGCGAGATGCACTGGCTGCGCGTCGATCGCTACTTCGTGAGCCCGCGGGGTCAGGGTGACGCCGACGAGCGCGCCACGAGCGATCCCGCGATGGCGGTGCAGCCCCTCGGCTGCGTGCACTGCGAGAACGCGCCCTGCGAGAACGTGTGCCCGGTAGCGGCCACGGTGCACAGCACCGAAGGCCTCAACGAGATGGCCTACAACCGCTGCATCGGCACCCGGTACTGCGCCAACAACTGCCCCTACAAGGTGCGTCGGTTCAACTACCTGAACTGGCACAACGACGGTGTGTATCAGCCGCTCGATGGCGACATGCCCGAGATCGTTCGCATGGCGATGAACCCCAACGTCACGGTGCGATTTCGTGGCGTGATGGAGAAGTGCACCTACTGTGTGCAGCGGATCCAGGGGCGCAAGATCGAGGCGAAGCGCGAGAATCGCGAGCTGCGTGACGGCGAAATCACGACGGCGTGCGCGCAGGCGTGCCCGGCTGATGCGATCACGTTTGGTGACTTGAACCTCCGCGGGAGTCGGGTTAGCGAACTCGCCCGCACCGACCGGCGGTACAAACTCCTGGGCGAGATCGGTACGCAGCCTCGCACGACGTACCTGGCCAGGATCCGCAATCCGAATCCGGAGATGCAGGGATGAGCAACGACGGGCCCATTCAGGACATCGGCGAGAAGCATCTCGTCGTCCCGGGGACGACCTTCCGGAAGATTACCGAGGCCGTTAGCCGCGTCACCGAGAACCCCGCGCCCCGCGGGTGGTGGATCATGTTCCTCGCGGCGGTGAGCTTCACCGGCGTGCTCGGCCTCGCGATCGGTTATCTCTTCTTCCGCGGCGTGGGCGTGTGGGGCAACAACAGCCCCGTCGGCTGGGCGTGGGACATCACCAACTTCGTGTGGTGGGTCGGCATCGGCCACGCGGGCACGCTGATCTCCGCAGTGCTCTTCCTCTTCCGACAGAAGTGGCGCACCTCCATCAACCGCTTCGCCGAGGCGATGACCATCTTCGCGGTCATCTGCGCCTTGCTCTTCCCGGGGATCCACGTAGGCCGCGTCTGGCACGCGTACTACATGTTTCCGATCCCCAACTCGATGTCGATCTGGCCAAACTTCAAGAGTCCCCTCTTGTGGGACGTCTTCGCCGTCGGCACCTACTTCACGGTCTCCACCCTCTTCTGGTTCGTGGGCCTCATCCCTGACCTTGCGACGCTTCGTGACCGCTCAGTCAACAGCGTCCGGCGCATGGTCTACGGCTTCCTCAGCCTCGGCTGGCGTAGCTCGAACCGCCACTGGCAGAACTACGAGCGCGCTTACATGATCCTCGCGGCGCTCTCCACGCCGCTGGTTCTCTCGGTGCACTCAGTCGTGTCGTTCGACTTCGCCACCTCCGTCGAGCCGGGCTGGCACACGACAATCTTCCCACCGTACTTCGTCGCTGGCGCCATCTTCTCAGGCTTCGCCATGGTGATGACGCTCATGCTCGTGGCCCGCGTCGTCTTCAAGATGAACGACCTCGTCACGATGACCCACGTCGAGCTGATGAACAAGATCATCCTCGCGACGGGCACCATTGTCGGATACGCCTACGCGATGGAGTTCTTCATCGCCTGGTACTCCGGCAACGAGTACGAGCGATACGTCTTTCTGAACCGCGCCTTCGGCCCCTACGCGTGGGCCTACTGGACGATGATCTCGTGCAATGTGATCTCGCCCCAACTCTACTGGTTCAAGCGCCTTCGCACGAACATCCCGCTGAGCTTCGTGATCTCGATCTTCGTGAACATCGGCATGTGGTTCGAGCGCTTCGTGATCATTGTCACTTCGCTGCACCGCGACTTCATCCCGTCTTCGTGGGGTTACTTCCACCCCACGCCGGTCGATATCGCGATCTACATGGGCTCGCTGGGTCTCTTCTTCACGCTGTTCCTTCTGTTCATCCGCTGGGTGCCGATGATCGCGATGGCCGAGCTCAAGTCCGTGTTGCCCGAGGCTTCGGCGCACCACCACGCGCACGACGATCACGACCACCACCACGCGCAGCCGGCGAAGGCGGAGTGAGACTGTCATGGCTGACGTACACAACATCCCGCTGACCAGGGTCGGGCCTGAGGGAGCCTCTCCCGCCCTCGTCCTTGCTGAATACGACACCCCAGCAGCGTGCATGCACGCGGCAGAGAAGGTGCGCGACGCGGGGTACACCCACTTCGACGTTCACACCCCCTTCCCGGTACACGGGATGGACAAGGCCATGGGTCTCAAGGACTCACGCCTCGGCTGGATCGTCGCAACCATGGCGATCCTGGGATTCTCCGCCGCGGTGGGGCTTATCACGTGGGCCAACGTGATTTCGTACCCCTTCGTGGTGGGCGGCAAGCCGCCCTTGTCCATTCCCGCGTACGCGCCCGTGTGCTTCGAACTCACGGTGCTCTTCTCCGCCTTCGGGGCGGTCTTCGGCATGCTGGGACTTAACAAGCTCCCGCAGCACAACCACCCGATCTTCGAGAGCGATCGCTTTCGCGCGGTCACTGACGACAAGTTCTTCGTGTCCGTCGAGTGCGCCGACCCCAAGTACGACGAGTCGGGCACGCGGGCGCTCTTGGAGTCCACGAAGCCCAACCACATCGAGATCGTCGAGGACAACGAGCCGTGAACCCGAGAGCACTCACACTGATGGCGCTCGCGATCGGCGTCGGGGCGTGTCGGGGACAACCCTCCGAGGAATCGCCCATCGTTCTGCTTCGCAACATGCACTATCAGCAACGCTACAACTCGCAGGCTGAGAGCGCTTTCTATGGCGACAAGCGCACAATGCGTGTGCCGCCCGAGGGCACCCTTCCGCGATTCCCCGGCGGTGCCAACGCCCGCTATGTCGATTTTACGGTCGGTCGCGACGACGGCTTCGATGATGACCGGGTGAACCTCGGCCACGAGCCCGACAGCCCCGTCTACGTCGCCACGATCCCCGACTCTGTGAGCAACGACTTCGGCAGCGGAGCCGCGCTCGTGAGCCGCGGACGTCAGCGCTTCAACATCTACTGTGCGCCATGCCATGGGGCAACAGGCGATGGGCGCGGCATCGTGTGGCGCCGCTCGCAGGGCGGCGGCGTCGCCAACTCGTATCAATACATTCAGCCGACGAACCTGCACGACGAGCGCCTCAAGCACGTGCCCGACGGGCAGCTGTTTGCGACCATCGCCAACGGAATCCGCAACATGCCCGCCTACTCGTCGCAGGTTCCTGTGCGAGACCGCTGGGCGATCGTAGCGTACGTGAGGGCACTCCAGGTGTCGGGCGCGGGTAACCCCGCGGGAGGTGCGCCGTGAGCGCACAAGAACACGACTACAAGGTCAAGGGCGGAGCGCTTGCGAGCGCGTGGAAGATCGCTGCGGGCGTCGGCGTCGCGGGCGTGGGAGCAGCGCTCGCCATGGGTGCGTCCGACCCGAAGCGCTTCGCGTACTCGTACCTGTTCGCCTTTGCGACGTTCCTCGCGCTGGCAGTTGGCGCGACCTTCTTCGTGCTCTTTCAGCACGTGACCTCGGCAGGGTGGAGCGTCACGACGCGCCGCACGGCTGAGTTCTTTATGAGCGCGCTCCCCGTGTTTGCTCTCCTCTTCGTGCCCGTCGCGCTCCATGTCGACGACCTGTACGGCGAGTGGGCGAACCACGGTGATCCCGCGGCTGCGCACGCGCCTGCGACCTTGGAGCGCGGTGACCACGCAGCCCCCGCCGCCCACGGGGAGCCCACGGCGCCCTCTCCTCACGGGGAGCCTGCCTCTGCTCGCCGTGTGGGGCATGCCGTCGAGGGCGGACTCCTCTCGCAGGAGCAGATCGAGCACCTGGCGCACAGTGAGGTTATCAGCGCCAAGTCAGCCTATCTGAACAAGGGGTTCTTCTACATTCGCGCGCTGATCTACTTTGCGGCCTGGGCTTTTATTGCCCTCTCGCTCTTCCGCAATTCGACCAGCCAGGATGCTTCGAAGGACAAGGAGTGGACCCGTCGCTCGCAGCGCATGGCTCCGTGGGCGATCCCAGTGTTGGCGCTCACAACCACGTTCGCATCCTTCGACTGGTACATGTCCCT